>DASTEU010000196.1:0-4942 GCA_035709325.1 Candidatus Limnocylindrales bacterium
ATGCTGATCGCCGAGATCCCGGCCCGCTCGTACTCGACGAGCGTCCGGACGACGTTGCCGAGGCCGCCGAAGCCGTTGTCGCAGTCGGCGATGACCGGCAGGTCCGTCGCATGGTCGATCCGGACGGCGGCGGCGAGCGTCTCGGTCATCGTCGTGAGGTTCACGTCGGGCATCGCGTGGGCCATCGTCGCGACGCCGAGCCCGCTGACCCAGACGGCATCGAAGCCGTGCTCGCCGATCAGCTTCGCGGTGAGCGCATCGTGGGCCCCGACGGCGACGACGGCGCGACCGCCCGCGAGGCCCTCGCGCAGCCTGCGGCGCTTGGCGTCGGCCCTATTCACGGGTGCTGGTGAGCTGCGGGGACATCGGTTCCTCCCGGGTGGCTGCGTCGAAGCGGTCGATGATGGCCACGACCTCGCGGCCGATCTCCTCCTGCGCGTCGATCGTCTGGGCGCCGATGTGGGGCGTCAGGACGACGTTCGGCAGGTCGGCGAGCGGCGAGCGCCGGCCCTCGCCTTCGGCGACGTGGACGTCGAGGGCGGCACCGCGGAGGCGGCCGCCCGGCTGGAGCGCGCCGAGGAGCGCCGCCTCGTCGACGACCCCGCCACGGGCGATGTTCACGAGGAATGCACCGGGCTTGACGCGGGCGAGCTGCTCCGCGCCGATCATGCCGCGGGTCGCCTCGTCCAGCGGGACATGGAGCGAGATGAAGTCGCTCTCCTCGAGCACGCGATCGAGATCACCCAGGTCGAAGCCCTGCGCGGCGAAGGATCTCGCCCGCTCGGCGCTGGGATGGGCGACGACGCCGATCGGGCGCATGCCCCAGGCGAGGCCGAGCGTCGCGACCCGCGTCCCGATCGAGCCGAGCCCGACGACGCCGAGACGCTTGCCGCGGAGGTTGTAGCCGACGAGCTCGGACTTGGCCCAGTGGGCGTTCCGCAGGTGACGATCGGCGAGGACGATGCTGCGGGCCAGGGCGATCATCAGCCCGAAGGTGAGCTCGGCGACCGCCTGAGCGCCGGGGCCCGGGATCCGGATCAGCTCGATGCCCCGCTCGCGCACGGTCGCGAGGTCCAGGTTGTCGAGTCCCGAGCCGGCCCGCACGAGCAGGCGGAGGTCCGGTGCCGCGAGGACGCCTGGGCCGATGCTGACGCCGCTCCGGAAGACGATCGCCTCGCGGTCGACCGCCGCGGCGGCGAGGTCGGCCTCGGAGGCACCGATCGCGGTCCGGACGTCGTGCCGGGCCTGGAGCGTGGCAAGCGCGTCGGGCGCGATCTGGCTGGCGATGAGGATCCGCATCACGAGTGCGCCGGCGATGTGCTGTCCATGGGAACAATCCCCCTGGTGTCGGGGAGGAGCCGCGATGCCGGCTCATCCGTCGTGTCGATGTCGGACGGCGACGCCTCGGCGTCGGCGGGCGCAAATGTCGTCGCGGCGGCCGCCCGTTCCGGCTCCGCTTCGGCGGTCGGGTCGTCGCGGCCGGTGTCGGTCGGACGAGGGGAATCCGTTGCGAGCTCGGGGCTCCCCGGAGGACCGGCCTCGGTGGCCGGCTCGGCGCCGGCCTCGAGCGCTCCGGACGACGCCCCTGCCGGATCCGGAGCGGCCGCGGCCGTCTCACCGCTCAGGAACGCGACGATCCTCCTCGTGACGTCCTCGACGACCTCCTCGGTCGGCCGGTCGACGTCGACGATCTGGAAGGCCGGCAGGACGCGGGCCAGGTCGAGGTACTCCGCGCGGCGCTGGGTGACGAATGCCGGCGTCCCGGCCTTGCGGCGGATCAGGACCTCGGTCGGCGCATCGAGGAAGAGCACGAGGTCCGGCCGCGGATACCAGCGCTCGAGAACGTAGCCGTGGATCCGGACGTCGAGGGGCCGGCGGCCGGCGCGCGGCGCGATCGCGCCGGCGTAGTAGTCGCAGAAGAAGTGGCGATCGAAGACGACCGTCGCGGGTCGCCGCTGGATCCGCCGGGCGAGCGCCGCCCGATACGTCTCCTCGAGCAGCCAGTTCGCCATCCGGACGAGGCGCCGGATCGTCCCGAGCGGACCGGTCCGGGCGCCGGGCTCATGTCCGACCGTCATGTCCGTCCTGCCGCCCCGACGGCGCTTGATGGCGAGCGCGAGGCGCGTCGTCGGCAGCATGACGGGACTGGCCTCGAGGTTGACGCCCATGTAGAGGTATTCAGCGTCCATCGGAAGGTGCCGGACGACTTCCCTCGCCACGGTCGACTTGCCGGCGCCGTCCACGCCGATCAGGGCCACACTCCGGCCGAACCTGGCGGGTGGTGCGGGTGACGCCGAACCGGCCCGGTCGGTGTTGTTCATGTCAGACCTGGTTCCTCAGCGGGGCGCACCGGCGGCGCCGCCGGGATCGACGCTGGGGAGTGTAGGTCAAGTCCATCGTCCACGTGAAAGCCGCGGACCGCTCGCCGCCCGCGCCCGCACCCGATTGCGTTGACCCCGGGCACCGTCAGGAGTCCCCGGCGGCCGGTCGCGGGAGGGCATCGGAGATCAACCCGTGGAGCGACGGGATGTCCGGCGGGTACGGATGCCGCACGAGCAGGCAGGGACGGTTCGTGAACGCGGCGACGAGTCGCTCCTCGAGGAGCGCAGGAAGGCCTTCGAGGAAGGCGTTGCGGCGGTCCGGGAACGCGTATCGCCAGGTGAGGTGGAGCGCCTCGAGGTCGAGCAGCTCATGGACGACCGTGGCGGCCGTCCTGCGGGCCACGACCGCTCCGTCCACCGGTTCGGCCGACGCCTGCGGATCGCCGGAGCTCTCGATCAGCACGATCGTGTCGAGCGGAACGAGGCCGGTCGTGACCCGGCCGTCGAAGACCCGCTCGGGCGGGATCTGGAGCGAGCGCTGGTTCTCGGCCATCGATCCGAGCCGCCGAGCAAGGTCGCCCGGTGCCGAGAAGCGGACGCCCGGCAGCCGGGCCGCGCCCGACAGCAAGCCCGACGTCGCGGCGGCCGCGCCCAGGCGCAGCCGGCGACCGACGCCGATCCTCGCCCGCAGGCGGGGCACCATCGCGAGCTGCCAGTCCCAGAGGCGCATCGGCTCCGGGAGACCGGCCATCGACGCCCCGTCTCCGGTGACGAAGACCCACTCATCGCCGACGTACGCGGCTCCGTGATCGGCGAAGGCCAGCAGCGCCTCGGACTTGCCGCCTTTTGCCCAGCCGGTGACGAGCGTCCCGCGGCCGTCGGCCACGAACGCGCTGGCATGAACGGGCACGACGCCGCTCGACAGGAGCGTCACCGCGACGATCGGGAGCAGGAACGGGATCGCCGGCGCTCCCCGTTCGGCGACGATCTCGAGCGGGCGGCTGCCGATCTCGCCGACCGGGATCCGCACCCGGACGCTCGTCTTCCGGCGACCGCGGAGGACGAGGAAGTCGTCATCCGAGTAGGCCGCCTCGCGGCCGAGCGGCCGGAGCGTGCCGCGGACGTCGAGCCGGTCGACGAAGCGCAGGATCAGGTCGGGCTCGGCTGCCGCAACCTCCGGCAGCGGGCCGAGCTGCCGACGGACCCGGGCGACTTCGTCGGCCCGGGCACCGGCGACGGCAATCGTCAGGAGCCCGTGGAGGTCGAGCAGGGTCGTCGACCGATCAGGCGACACGACGCCCCTCCTCCGCCTCGGAGCCGCCGATCAGCGAGCGCAGCACCGGCACCTTGAGCAATTCCGGGAAGTAGCGGCCGATCTCCAGCGACCGCCGGCTCGCCGCGAGGAGCGCCAGGGCCACGAGACCGGCGACGACGATCCCGACGAGCAGCGGCGGGCCGAACACGATCTGGAGGACCGTCAGGGCGGCGGCCGCGACGGCGATGCCCACGAAGGTCGCCGCGTGCCGTCGCTCCGGCAGACCGACCGACGAACGGGCGAGCCCGACCTGGTAGAGGAGGTTCTGGACGATCAGCGTCGCGGACGTGGCCACGGCCGCACCCATCGCCCCGAACCGCTCGATGAACAGGAAGCTGGCCCCCACGCTCACGGTGGCCGCCACGACGTCCACCCCGACGATGTAGCGGACCGAGCCCTGGACGCGCAGCGTCAGCGCGTTGAACCCGAGCGCGGCGCTGATGTAGTGGCCGACGGCGAGGACGGCGAGGACCGTTCCGGCGTCCGCGTAGGCATCGCCGAACAGCAGGACCGTCAGCGGCGTCGCGAGCGCGACCGAGACGGCGAGCGCCGGGAACGTCGCCACGGCAATCCAGGCAGAGGTCTGCCAGTACATGTTCCGCAGACGAGCCTGCTCGCCCCGGGCGAACAGCCGCGAGGCGACCGGGACGAACAGGAACGCGAAGCTCTGATAGACGACGAGGTTCTGGCGGGCGAGCGGCAGGACGGCCCCGTACGCCGCGACCTGGCTCGAGTTCGAGAGGTACTGGAGGAGGACGACGACGGCCGACGTTCGCAGCAGGAAGACGACGTCCGAGGACAGCAGCGGCAGGCTGAAGCCGAGGAGGTCCCGGGCCGGAACCGTGAAGTCGCGACGCCGGATCCGGCCGACGACTCCCTTTTTCGCGAGCAGCTGGACGAGGAGCAGGCCGAATGCGCCAACGCCGACGAAGCCGGCGACGACGTAGCCGATCGCGAGGATCTCGGGCGGCTGATCCGCCAGGAGGACGAAGACGACGACGATGAGCTGGAGGCCGGGAGCGAGGACGTTCCGCCGCAGGACGATCGAACGGGCCTTGCCGAAGCTCGCGAAGCTCGCCGTCAGCAGGCTGTCGAAGGCCCGGACCGGCGCGAGCAGGAACAGGATGAGCAGCAGCTGGCGGGCGAGTTCGTTCTCGACGACCTCCTCGCCGAGCTGGGACTGGAGCCCGAGGAGCGCGAGCAGCATCGCGATCGTCACCCCGGCCACGACGCCGAAGGCGAGCAGCAACGACCCGACGAGCCGGCGCTGGTCGCCCTGCTCGTCGTAGAGCGGCACGAACCGCGA
>DASTEU010000197.1:0-9051 GCA_035709325.1 Candidatus Limnocylindrales bacterium
CCATCCAGGAACGCCGCCCGAACGAGGAACCTGCCGACCGTGCGAAAGCGAAAAGTGACCTATCCGCAGCCGCGCAACAAGAAGCAACCGCCGGCCGCGGCGCCCGAGACGACCTATGTCCGCCCGACGGTCGTCGCGATCGATCTCACCGCGGGCGACCGCCGAACCGATCTCTCCCTGGGCGACCGGGTCCGGATCGTCGGCACCGGGTTGTACAGCGGTGAGCCGGCGGTCATCGAATCGCTCACCGGCGGGGTGATCCCCTCGGCGATGGTCAGGACCGAGAGCGGCCGGACGAGGCGGGTCCGGACGATCGACCTCGAGCGGATCGCCGCGGAGGGCTGACGAAACCTCCCCGGCGGACCGCCGGACGACCTACGCCGCGGCCTCGACGACGGGAAGGACCAGGAGGTAGCCGGGCGGCACGCCCAGGTTGACCCGCCGGCTGTCGCGCAGGACGAACTGCTTGCCGAGGGTCTCGAGGCTCAGCAGGGAGTTCGGCGCGGGCGAGCTGCCCCAGACGCTGCTGCCGTGCGGGTGGAGCGGATCGAGGACGCGGACGCCGGTCACCCGGAATGTGTTGTGGATCGCCGGGTCGCCGACCGACTCGAAGCCGCTCATGACCCAGGCGTGCCGGCCGCGCCACATGACGAGGCCCACCGGACGTTCGGTCGTCCGCAGCGCCTCGGCCGCGACCCGGATCGCCTCGTCGAGGGTCGGCAGCGAGACGAGCCGGTAGGGCCCGATCCCCAGGTCGTTGAGGGCCGCCGTCCAGCCCCGGGGGTTCGCCCCACCGAACGGACTGAAGGACCGGTCGCGGGCCATCTCCCACAGCTCCTGCTGGTACGCCCGGGACGTGTCGTCGGTGCGATCGACGATCCGGAGCGCCATCTGGAGGCTGGCCCCGACGCACCACTCGAACGTGTACTGGGCGACGAAGTCGCCGCGGTGGTAGAGGTTGAAGGCGAACGGCTCGGGAGCGGGCGTCGCGGTCGGGACCGGCGTCGGGAGCGGCGTCGCCGCCGGTGAAGGAGTCGCCGATGGGACGGCACGCGGCGTGACGCGCGGGCCCGGCGTGACGCGGGTGCCGGGCGTGGCCGTCGGTCCGCCCTGCAGCGCGCCGTCGACCGGGCCGGACCCCGGCGCCGATCCGGCCGACGAGGAGGCCGACGAGCCGGCGGATGAACCAGGCGCGCCGGTCGTCGCCGGCTCGGACGCCCACGCGCTGCAGGCGGCCACGGCGAGGCCGAGGAACAACGTGGCGAGGAGGCGGCCGATTCGTGCGTGCGAGGCGTTCATGACTGCGGCGTGCAGTATGCCCCGATTCGCGATGGCTCCCTCGCGCCGACGTCCGGCGCCGCCGCGATTGCGGGAGTTCATCGGCTTGGCCCGGCGGGGAACTCCCGCTACGCTCGCTGCGTGATCCGCCTCGCGATCGTCGACGACCATCCCGCGATCGCGGCCGCCGTGGCCCGGGCCGCCGCCGACCGGGACGACGTCGAGGTCGTCGGTCGGGCGGCGACCGTCGCCGACGCGATCGGGCTGATCGAAGGGGCCGCCCCGGCGGTCGTGCTCTGCGACGTCTGGATCGATGGCGAGGCCGGCGGGCTCGAGCTCGTCCGCCGGTACGGCCGGGCGGGCCGGCCGCGGATCCTCGTCCTGAGCGGATTCGACCAGCCGAGCTTCCTGCGCGCCGCCTTCGAGCTGGGTGCCGCCGGCTACCTGTCGAAGGCGGTGCAGGTCGACGAGATCCTCGAGGCGGTCGTTGCCGTCGCCGGCGGCGAGAGTCGCTTCCCGGGCGTCACGCTCGCGGCCCTGCGGAATGCCCCGAGACGGCCGAGCGCGCGCGAGCTCGAGGCGATCCGCCTCCTCGCCCGGGGCGCCTCCAACGACGAGATCGCGATGGGCCTCGGGATCAGCGTGAAGACGGTCGAAAGCCATCTCCGGCGGCTGTACGGACGGTACGGCCTCCTCAGTCGGACGGAGCTCGCGCTCCTCGCGGTCCGCGAGGGCTGGGTCGGGAACGAGGCGTGACGACCGAACCGGCCGGCGTACTGGGAGCCGGCGGTCGATCGCGCGCCGGCGCGAGCGAGGCGAGCCCCTCGCCGCAGCCCCTCCCCCGCCCGCTCGTGGGGGCCAGCGCCGCGGCCGCGGCCCTCGTGGGTCTCGCGGGCCTGCTGTCGGTCACCGACCCGCCGCCGACGACCGACGGCTACGTGCCCCCGCTGACGGCCGCGGCCCTGCTGTCCTTCGCCCTGCTCGTCCGGCGGCGCACGCCGGCGGTCGCCTGGATCGCGCTCATCGCCACTGGCCTCGTCGCCTCGAGCGTTCCGGTTGCCCTGTCAAGGGCGGCCGACCCCGAGGCCCTCGATCTCGCGACCTGGCTCGTCGTGGCCGGCCGCTCGATCGTGGCGGCGCTCGTGACGACCGCGATCGCCGCCCTCTACGCGATCCGCCCCGAGCGGCAGGCGACCGGCCGCGTCACGACGCTCGCGATGATCCTCGTCTCGTGGCTGGCCGCGGCCTGTGCGCTCGTCGTGATCCTCGTCATCGCCGGCCAGCGCGCCGACCCGGCGCTGACCTGGGTCGACCTCGCGATCAGCCCGACGGCCCTCGTCGTGCACATCGTGCTCGTCCTGACGCTGTTCGGGATCGCCGGCGACGTCCGTGCTGCGGCGGCTCGCGTCGACGCCCGGGCTGCGGTCGAGGGCGGGGACGGCATCGCCGCCGCCGGCGCTGGACCGGCCCTGCCCCGGCTCCAGGCAATCCTGCGGGAACTCCTGCCGGGCGCCGCAGCGGCGGACACGGCCGCGATCGAGGCCGAACGGGTGCGCCTCGCCGGCGACCTCCATGCGACGGTCCTGCCGGCGCTCCGCCGGGCAATCGACGAGGCCGAGGCGGGCGGGCCGCCGGAGCTCCTCGCAACCCGGCTCCGGACGATCGACGCCGAGCTCGAGCGGCTCATGGCCGATCGCTGGCCGGTCGTGCTCGAGACGTTCGGGTTCGTTGCCGCCCTCGAGGACCTCGCCGAGCGCCTCCAGGCCGAATCGAGCGTCCCGGTGGAGCTCGCGATCGACGAGGACGCCGGGCGGCCGCCTGCCCGCGTCGAGCGGGCCGCGTGGCGGATCACCCAGCTCGCGCTCGACAACGCCGTCCGCCACGCCGCCGCGTCCACGATCTCGGTCACGGTCGCCGTCGCTCCGGAGACGCTACGCGTGGGCGTCGCCGACGACGGGCGTGGATTCGAGCGATCGGCGGTCGCGGCGGCCGCCGGGCGCGGCCTGGCGGACCTCGCTCGCCGCGCCGAATCGGTCGGCGGCACGGCCGAGGTCGAGTCCGCACCCGGCCGCGGGACCATCGTCCGGTTCGGCTGGCCCGCGGCACCGCGACCCGGCTCCTGAGCGGCCGCTTCCAGGGCTCAAGTTCCGTCCGACTGGCCGACGACACGAATGACCCACCAGCCGCGCGCCTGATCGGACCCGACACGATCGATCCGGACCCCGTCGACGGTCGCCGGCCCCTCGATCTCGAGGTACGACGCCGCATCCGGTCGACGCTCCGCCCGACGGTGGTGGAGGACCAGCAGGCCGGGCACCAGATCCGCGGGCTCGAGCCGCCCCGTATCGGTCACGCTGGTGAGTGGCACGTCGAGGTCGATGGCGATGCGCGGACCGATCGAGCCCGGTACTGCGAGTGTCACGGTCCGGCCGCCCGCACGCTCGGCGCCGATCGCCTCCTCCAGGACCGGAAGGATCCGTTCGAGGTCGGCCGCCGCGGTGAGACTGTTCGCCACGGGCTCCCGCACCTGCCGACTGAACCAGCCACCGGGCCACACGAGCGCGACCGCGATGCCGGCCGCGACGGCCGCTGTGAGCGCGCCTCCACGACCGTTCGACGCGGGGCTGCGGTCACCGTCGCGGTCCGCGACCCGTGACGGAACCAGGGCGACGGCCGCGAGGCCGATCCCGGCCGCGACGACGACAGCGATATCGATCGCCGCGAGATATCGCTCCGACACGAATGTGCCGCGCGCCGCGAGGACGACGAGGAAGAACGCCATCGCAGGGCCAAGCGAGAGAATCGCGACGAGACTGGTCGTCCTCGCCGGCGTTGCCGGCCGGCGGATGAGATCGAGCGTGCCGACGATCGCGAGGAGCGCCAGGCCGGCCATCGCCCCGAGACGCGCGAGTAGGAGGAGGACCACGTCGAACGGCGAGAGGACGTCCAGGTCGGTGACTGCGCTGTACCGGGCCGAGACGGTCACCCACATGAACGGGTCGCCGACCAGCAAGAAGTCGTGGACGCACATGACCGGGATCGCCCCGAGCGCGATGAGCGGCACCTGCCACGCCCGGCGGTCGTGGGGCATCCTGGCGACACCGGCAGCGAGAAGGGCGAGCACGGCCCCGCCGACGAGAACGACCGTCTCGAGGCGCGCCAGCGTTGCCAGGAGCAGGGCGATGCCCGCGAGACCGTAACGCGGGGCGCTGCGCGCGATGAGGAGCCCGGCGGCCGCCCAGCCGGCGAGGGCCCACGGAGTCGCAAGCGCGTGGCCGACGTCGAAGAGGAGCGAACCGCTCCCGGCGAGCCCCACGCCGACGGCGACGCCCGCTGCGGTCCCGGCCGCGCGGCGGGTGAGCTCCGCGGCGCCGGCCACTCCCGCGGCGAAGACGAGGATCGTCGCCCACGAGAGCGTCCGCCAGTCCGCCGTGACCGCGTGGAGCGCCCCGAAGACGACCGTGAGGAGCGGCTTGGACGTTGTCGTGACGTACGTCTCGAGCGTCTGCCCGCTCGTCATCCGGTGCCAGTCGAGAACGGCCACCTGGCTGTCGAACGCGACCGATGCCCCGCGCACGGGTCGCGCGATCTCGGTGCCGAGGGCGAACGCGAGGATGAAGGCGCTCACGGCGATGAGCGTCGATGTCGACGCAACCGTTCGCTTCACCGCCGGAGTATACGAATCGGCCGGGCCGGGATTCGACCGAGCCCGGCGGTGACGATGTCACCCGCCGGGCCCTGGTCAGGCTCGAATGTTGCCCCGCGAGCTACCCGGAGTAGAAGTCCTGCACGAGTCGGACGCGATAGGCGTATTTCCAGACGCCGATCCCGATCCACTTGTACTTCGGGTTCTTGATGTTCTTCCAGTGGCCGCCGTTCGTGGACTTCTCAGCCTGGAAGTTCAGATACGAGGCGAGGACGGCCTGCGAAGCGCTCCTGTAGCCGTCCCGACATCCGATGTTCTCGCCCCACGTGTAGGCCCTGTAGCCCGCCCGCCGGAGTCGGTAGCCGGGATCACCGTCGAGGTAGTGACTGCATTTTGCCCGCAACGCGAGAAGCCTGGAATAGGGTCTGGCGACGAGGTCGGAGAGGCCCCGACTGTGGGCGAGTCCCGGGACATAGGTGCTGTAGCGACCGCTCCCGTAACCGCGACACGATCCGTCCTTCAGCACCCAGCCGCCGGTCCGCGTGCAGTTGGTCCATTTGAGGACGAGCATCTCCTCGGGGAACCATGACCGGTCGACCTGCGAGGTCGTCACCGGGGTCGTCGACGGGATCCTGACGCTCGCGAGCGGCGGGGCCGCGGCGGCGGGGCCGGCGATCAACGGGACCAGAAGCGACGCCGCCAGGATCCCCGCGGCGATGGACCGCGATCGGGGGCCGGATCGGGGGTGGCGAGACGCCCTCTGGGCGCCGTTGGTGGGACCGAGCAAAACTCGTGCCTCCTCTCTCCCTGACGCCGTGCGCGAGGGCACGTGCGACGGTGGGTGGGGCCGGCCCGGCAGCGGGCACTGCGCGCGGGGAGAGATTCCACGGCGACGGATGGGGGGCAGGACGGCCGGGTGAGCGACCGGAGGGACGCGGGCGAGCCTGGGGGAACTGCCGGAGCGGCGTCTGCGATTGTGTGCCTTCTGAGTGGAATCTCGTTACAAGAGTATCGCGTCCCCGCTGATGGGGCGACACCCCCCGAATGGCCCACGTGCGGGCGGGACCGCCCGCCGTGCGGGAATCGGTGGTGCGCCCGGGCACCGGCAGCGGGCGGGCTCAGTCCGACGCGCTCGCCACGACCGCGAGGATCTCGCCGCCGTATCGTTCCAGCCTGGCCGGACCCATCCCCTTGACGCGTCGCAGGGCGGCGGCGGAGTCAGGGCGGGCCTCGGCGATCGCGGCAAGGGTCGTGTCGTGGGCGACGACGTAGGCCGGCACCGCGTCGGCCCTGGCCCGTATCGAGCGCCATGCGCGGAGCGCGCCGAGGAGCGGCGAGTCCCCGTCCCGTGTCCGGCCCGGCCGGCGGCCGCCCGCATCCGGCAACCCGCCGGGCCGACCCTCGGTCGATCGCCGTGACGTCGTCCGAGTGTCGACTCGACCGGGGGACCGCCCGTCGAGCCCGAGCAGGAACCGGCTTGGCTGGCGACGCGACTCGCGGCCGCGCGTGACCCGCTGCTCGGCCCACGACAGCGCGAGGTGCCGCCGCGCCCGGGTGATCCCGACGTAGAGGAGGCGGCGCTCCTCCTCGAGCGCCTCCGGGTCGTCGGCGGCCTGGCGGATCGGCAGCGTGCCCTCCTCCAGCATCGGCAGGAAGACCGCGTCCCACTCGAGGCCCTTGGCCCGGTGGTACGTCGCGAGCTCGACGCCGTCGCTGACGCCGGCTCGTTCGGCCTCCGCCCGCCGGACGAGCTCGGCGACGATTCCGCCCGCCTCGATCCGCGGGTCGGCCGCGACGAGGTCGTCGACGATCGCGAGGATCGTGTCGAGCGCAGCGGCCCGTTCCCGGCCCTCGTCGCCGTCGGGGACGAGACCCTCCTCGTGGCCGAGTCCCTCGGCGAGGAGCGCCCGGACCACGCTCGCGAGCGCGCCGCCGGCGACTCCCGCGCCAGCACTGCGAACGAGGTCGATCGCCGCGCGAACCTCCGGCCGCCGGTAGAAGCCCGCGCCGCGGACGCGGTACGCGACGCCGGCCCGGGTCAGGGCCGCCTCGATCGGCGCCAGCTGGGCGTTCGTCCGGACGAGGATTGCGATCTCCGGCCGAGGCACGCCTCCCGCGATGAGCTCGCCGATCCGGCGGGCGATCGCGACCAGCTCAGCCTCGCCGCTCCGATGGCGCTCGATCGCCGGCCGGGGACCGTTCGGACGCGTCGCCACGAGGCGCTTTGCCCGGCCGGCCGAGGCGAGGAGGCGGTTGGCGACCTCGAGGACCTCCGGGCTCGAGCGGTAGTTCTCGCGGAGCTCGATCGTGCGGGCTCCGGGGTGCCGCTCGGCGAACGTGGTGAGGTACGTCGAGGTCGCCCCCGTGAACGTGTAGATCGTCTGGTCCTCGTCGCCGACGACGCAGACGTCCGGGCGGTCGCCCCGCCAGAGCTCGAGGAGCCGTTCCTGGAGCGGGTTCGTGTCCTGGTACTCGTCGACGCTGAACCAGCGCTTCCGGGCGCGGACGATGGCGACCGCCTCCTCGTCCGACTCGAGGAGGTCCACGGTGCCGAGGAGCATGTCGTCGAAGTCCAGCCGGCCGGCCCGCGTCTTGGCCCGCTCGTAGTCGGCGAAGACGCGGACGAAGAGATCGAGCGGGATGGGCGGCTCGCGGTCGGCAGCATCCGCTCCGGCCGGGTAGGTGCGATGGTCGAGCCGGCGCGACTTCGCCCACTCGATCTCGTCGGCGAGGTCCTTGGCCGCCGTGAAGCGGTAGTGGCCGGGCAGCCCGCGGGCCAGCCGGATGAGGATCGGCAGCTTCGATTCGAGCACGTCGGGCAGCGGCGCGCCGTCGTGGCGGCTCGGCCAGAAGTGGCGCAGCTGGCTCAGGGCGTGGGCGTGGAACGTCCGGGCGGTCACGCCGGGCAGGCCCAGTCCGGCGAGGCGATCGGTCATCTCGCCAGCCGCCTTGTCGGTGAACGTCACGATCAGGACCTGGTCGGCGGGGACGACGCCCGAAGCGATCGCGTGGGCCGCGCGGCGGCTGATGACCCGGGTCTTGCCGGTGCCGGCGCCGGCGATGATCGCGACCGGTCCCTCGACTGCCCGGACGGCCTCGGCCTGGGCCTCGTTGAGGTCGGCGAACAGGTCGCCAAGACGGTCGGGCGAGGGCGCGGTCGGGGCCATCGGCCAAGGCTAGCAGCGCCTCCTTCGCCGCCGCTCTCCCGGCCGACGCGTCCCGTCGGACCTGATGAGCGCGGCCGGGCCTCAGTCGCCGGCCGGCGCCGCGACGAGGGCGTCCCGCGATCCGAGCTTCGGATCCACCAGTGCGACGAGCGTTGCGACGACGAGCCCCGCGATCGAGGCGAGGATCGTGGCCTCGAAGCCGGCCGAGGCGATGATCGGTGCCGCCCCGATGCTGCCGAGGACCAGCGCCGCGGCCAGCGACGCGGAGAGCATCGCGAACGCGCTGCCGCGATCCGCGTCGGTGCTGCGCCGCGACATCTCGACGAGCAACGGCGTCAGGACCAGACCCGCCCCGGCACCGGTGAGACCGCCGGCCGCCATGAGGATCGGCGTGGTCGGCGGCAGCACGAGCAGGGCGATCGCGACCGCGGTCAGCGACAGGCCCACCAGGATGAGCCATCGCGGCTGCACCCGATCGGCTAGCCAGCCCGACGGGATCCGGAACACCAGGACGGCAAGGCCGTCGGCCGCGAAGAAGAGCCCGACGTCGGCGCCCGCGAACTCCGCCCGCTGCGGCAGGTATGCCGTCACGACGCCCCAGTGGGAGACGTAGAGAAGCGTCACGAGGAGCGGCGGGATCCACGAACGGCGGAACGAGAAACGAAGGCGGCGACCGTCCGGGAGCGGTGCGTCCGGTGGACGGAGACGCAACGGGAACAGGAAGAGCATCGCCGCCCCGGCGACGACGAAGACGGCAACGACGAGCGTGACCGTCGCGAGCGAGCGATCCGTCCCCAGGATCGCCAGTGACAGCGGCGGCAGCGCGACGAGGGTGAGCGTATGGGCGCTGCCGACGAACGCGAGCCCGAAGCCCCGCCGCTCCCCGGGGAGCAGCCGCGGTACGAGCGACAACGCGGCCGGCAGCGTGAGCGCGATCCCGATCCCCTGGCTGATCCGGGC
>DASTEU010000198.1:0-3556 GCA_035709325.1 Candidatus Limnocylindrales bacterium
CCCGCGTCAGGCCCGCCCTCGCCGCCGCCTCGGACGCCGCCGCCCGCCGCTTCGGTCTGGCCGATATGCACCCACGGTCATCGGGATCGGCTGTCTGTTCGGGCGGGCCCGGGCGGGTGGCAGGCCGTGGGCGCGGCACGCAAGGCAGCCCGGCCGTTGATGCACCCACAGTCATCGCACCTCGAGGTGACTTTCGGCCGGCGGGGCGGCGCGGGCGGGGGGCCCGGCTCGGCGGGGGCCGGGGCCGGCGGGAGCCAGCCCGGGGCGGGCGGGCCCGCGCGGGGCCTGCCATCAGCGGCCGCGTATGATCCGGCCATGCTGCTCGCCGTCGACATCGGCAATACGAACGTCACGCTCGGGTTGTTCAAGGCCGGCGCGCTGGTCGCGACCCGGCGGGCGGCGACGACGCCGCGGGCGACGCCCGACGAGCTGGAGCTCCTCCTCGACGGCCTGCTCCGGCTCGACGACGCCGCGTTCGCCGACATCGGCTCGATCGCCTGCGCCTCGGTCGTCCCCCAACTGACCGCGGGCATGGAGGCGATCGCCGCCCGCCGCGATCGGCCGCTCGTCGTCGCCACTGCGGGGACCGTGCCGATCCCCGTCCGCATCGACCGGCCTCAGGACGCCGGTGCAGACCGCCTCGTGAACGCCCTCGCCGCGGCCCGCCTCCACGGGACGCCGGCGATCGTGGTCGACTTCGGCACCGCGACCACCTTCGACTGCGTCGCCGGCGACGGGGCGTACGTCGGCGGGGCGATCGCACCCGGCCTCGAGCTCGGACTCGAGGCCCTTGCGGCGCGTACCGCGAAGCTGCCGCGGATCGAGCTCCGGACGCCCGACCGGGCGATCGGCCGGGACACGATCGGCGCGATGCAGTCGGGCACGATCTTCGGCTACCAGGCGCTGGTCGGGGGCCTGCTCGCCCGGATCCGCCGCGAGCTGGCCGACGCCACGCGCGTGGAGCCGGCTGCGATCATCGCGATCCTGACCGGCGGGCTGTCCGCGGCACCGTGGGCCCGGGCGCTCGAGGGCATCGACGCAATCGACCCGGACCTGACCCTCAAGGGCCTCGCGATCCTCCACGCCGAGGTCCGCGGCGGCGAGCCACTCGAACTCGGGCTGTTGCGGTGACGGACCTGACCGGCCGGGAGGCCCGCGGCGGGAAACGCCTCGGCGGCCGCCTGATCGCCCTCGGCGTGACCGGATCGATCGCCGCCTACAAGTCGGCCGAGCTCGTCCGGCTCCTGCAGGCCGAAGGCGCCGACGT
Organism: Candidatus Limnocylindrales bacterium; assembly: GCA_035709325.1. GTDB lineage: Bacteria > Chloroflexota > Limnocylindria > Limnocylindrales > CSP1-4 > CF-46. Next base: position 1,268 of record DASTEU010000198.1, read on the forward strand.
CGTCGTGATGCTCACGTTCGCCGCCGCCCGCTTCGTCGGCCCGCTCACGTTCGAGGCCCTGAGCCGACACGCGGTCGAGAGCGACGTCCTCTCGCTCCTGCCCGACGGCCGGATCGGCCACATCGTCGTCGCGGACACGGCCGATGCGATCGTCGTCGCCCCGGCGACCGCCCACTTCCTGGGAGCCATGGCGAACGGCCTCGCCGGCGACGCCGTGACGGCAGCGATCCTCGCTTCGCCCGCGCCCGTCGTCGTCGCCCCGGCGATGGACGGCGACATGTGGCTCCATCCGGCGACGCGGGCCAACGTCGCCCGGCTGCGCGACGACTTCGGCTACCGGATCGTGGAGCCCGAGTCCGGCCCGCTCGCCTCGGGGCAGGCGGGCGTCGGTCGGCTCGCCGAGCTGCCGGTCATCGTCGACGCCGTCGTGGCAACCGTCGAGGGCCGCCCGATTCGCAACCCGGACCCGTCCGCGAGACCGCCGGCGATCGAGCCGCCCCGCGAGGCCGACCTGACCGGCCGCCACGTCCTCGTCACGGCCGGCGGCACCGCGGAGCCGATCGACCCGGTCCGCTTCATCGGCAACCGCAGCACCGGCAAGATGGGCGTCGCGATCGCCGAGGCCGCGCTCGAGCGCGGAGCCCGCGTGACCCTCGTCGCCGGCCACGTCAGCGTCGGGCTGCCACCGGCGGCCGAGATCGTCCGGGTCGAGACGACCGCGGAGATGCGGGATGCCGTCCTCGACCTCGTCGACACCAGTGACGCGCTCGTGATGGCCGCTGCGGTCGCCGACTTCCGGCCGCGCCGGCCGGCGTCCACGAAGCTGAGCCGCGACGAGGGCCTGACGGTCGAGCTCGAACCCACCGAGGACATCCTCGCCGGAGCCGCGGCGACCGTCCGGGCGGCCGGCGCCCGCGACCCGCGTCCCGTCCTCGTCGGCTTCGCGGCCGAGACCGGCTCGCTCGACCGCACGGCCGACAAGCTCCGCCGCAAGGGCGTCGATCTGCTCGTCGCCAACGACGTCTCGGAGGCTGGTTCGGGGTTCGGGACCGACACGAACCGGGTGACGATCCTCGCGGCCGACGGATCGGCTCACGAGCTGCCGCTGCTGTCGAAGCGGGCGGTTGCCGACCTCCTGCTCGACCGGATCGCGGGGGCATTGGACGATCGCGACGCCGCCGCGCAGACTGAGCCCATGCGACAGGAGATCGGTCGATGAGCGCCACCCCCTCCCCTTCCGCCACGGTGCGCCGTCTGACCGTCACCGACATCGCCCGTCTCCACGCCGACGGCGAGCGGATCGCGATGCTCACCGCGTACGACTACCCGACCGCGAAGCTGCTCGACGAGGCGGGCCTCCCGATGCTGCTCGTCGGGGATTCGCTCGGCCGGGCGATGCTCGGCTACGAGAACGAGCTGAGCGTCTCGATGGAGGACATGCTCCATCACGCCTCGGCGGTGACCCGCGGCGCCCGCCACGCCCTCGTCGTGGGCGACATGCCGTTCCTCTCCTACGCGACGGTCGAGGACGCCCTGCGGAACGCCGGCCGGTTCATCCACGACGCGGGCGTCCAGGCGGTGAAGGTCGAAGGCGGCGTCCGGAGCGCACGGGTCATCGAGGCGCTGGTAAAGGCCGGGATCCCGGTGATGGGCCACATCGGCCTGACGCCCCAGTCGGCCAACGCGATCGGCAAGTTCCGCGTCCAGGGCAAGACGCTCGAGCAGGCCCGGGCCTTGCTTCACGACGCCCTCGCCGTCCAGGAAGCCGGTGCCTTCTCGGTCGTCCTCGAGCTCGTCCCGGAGCAGCTCGCGACCGCGATCACCGAGCGGCTCCGGATCCCGACAATCGGGATCGGCGCCGGCCCCGGCTGCAGCGGCGAGGTCCAGATCGTCACCGACCTGCTCGGCCTCGATACCTGGCAGCCGAAACATGCCCGACCGTACGCGAACCTCCGCGACGCGGTCCTGGAGGCCGTCAGGGCCTACGCCGCCGACGTCGCGACGCGCGCCTTCCCGGGGCCCGGGCAGACCGTTCGAATGGACGACGCGATCATCGACGAGGTGCTCGGGCGGTCCGGGCTCGACGTCGCGCCGGGCGGCGACGCCGACGTGCCGGCCGGCGGAATCCCGCTCGACCGCGACCTGTGACGAGCCGCCGGCGGCGGTGAAGGTCGCCCGCACCAGGGCCGACCTGCGCGAGGCGCTGGCGGCGGCCGAACGACCGCTCGGGCTCGTTCCGACGATGGGCTGGCTCCACGGCGGCCACCGCGCGCTCATGGGTCGGGCCCG
>DASTEU010000199.1:0-3375 GCA_035709325.1 Candidatus Limnocylindrales bacterium
GTCCCGGTGGGTGAGGATCTGGGTCGGGGCGATCGCGTTGACGAGGACGCCCTTCGGGCCGAGCTCCTTCGCGAGCGACGCGGTCAGCCCGATGATCCCGGCCTTGGCGGCCGCGTAGTGGGCGGCCCGGGAGACGCCGACAAGGCCCGACCGGGCGGCGACGTTCACGATCCGCCCGAACCCGGCGGCCTCCATGCCGGGCACGACGGCCCGGCAGGTCCGGAACGTGGCCCCGAGGAGGTCGTTGACGACCGAGTCCCAGGCCGCGTCGTCGATCTCCCCGAAGTTGTCGTTGCGGTACGCCGACGTCGCCGTCACGAGCACCGCCACCGCTCCGAGGTCCCGCTCGATCGTCGCGACCATCGCCGCGATCTCGTCGCTCGAGCCGAGATCCGCGCCGACCGCGATCGCCCGGCCGCCGGCGGATCGGATCCGGTCGGCCGCCTCGTCGGCACGGGCGGCGGACGAGCGGTAGTGGACGGCGACCGACGCGCCCTCGCGGGCGAACGCCTCGACGAGCGTCGGCCCGGCGCCGCCGCCGGCACCTGTGACGAGAACGACCCGATCGGCGAGCCCGAGGTCCACGGGCCTACGCGCCCGGAGCCGGCCGGTCGAGGTGGGCGAAGAACTCGGCCCGGGTCCGGTCGCGGGTCCGGAACAGCCCGAGAACGGCCGACGTCGTCATGATCGTGCCGGGCTTGCGGATCCCGCGCATCACCGCGCAGAGATGGGTCGCCTCCATGACCACGCCGACGCCCTGCGGGTCGAGCCGCGTCTGAAGGAAGTCCGCCACCTGCTGGGTCAGCCGCTCCTGGACCTGGAGTCGGCGCGCGTACATCTCGACGATCCGGGGGATCTTCGACAACCCGATGACCCGGCCGCGCGGGATGTAGGCGACCGCGGCGGTCCCGAAGAACGGCAGGAGGTGGTGCTCGCAGAGCGAGTAGAACGGGATGTCCTTGACGACGACCATCTCGCTGTAGCGGACGTCGAAGATCGCACCGTTGATGAGCCGCTCGGCATCGACGTGGTAGCCGGCCGTCAGCTCCGTGTACATCCGGTGGACGCGTTCGGGCGTCCCGACGAGCCCGTCGCGGTCGGGGTCCTCGCCGATCTCGACGAGGATCTCCTGGACGGCCGCCTCGACCCGGCCGTTGCCTTCGTGCCGCCGGCCGCCGGCGATCCCGGCCGCGCCGTCGGACTCGCCGATCTCGTTCTCGATCTCGTCCACGAGGCGGCGGACGTGCTGGGGTAGATCGGTCGGACTGGCCACGTCGCTCACGGTCTCCTCTACGCCGGCCGATGGTACGCCGGTTCGGCCGGGAGCCTACGGCGCGCGGGCCGCGTCCTCCGTCGGCGAGCCCGGGTAGTCCCGGCTGTCGACGCCCCGAAGCCACGCCCGGACGTTGTCGCCGAGGGCCGGCCGGAAGTAGCCGCCCTCCTGGAGGATCACGAGGCGCCGGCCCGTGGCGGCCACCCGCCGGCCGACCGCGTGATAGACGTCGGTCGTGAGGGCGAAGTCGCCGATCGGGTCGCGGCCGTACGTGTCGAACCCGAGGGACACCACGACGATCGAACCCGGCCGATCGAGGATCGCCTCGAGGGCCCGATCGAGCGCCGCGAGAAAGCCGTCGTTCGACAGCTGCGCGGGCTGCGGCAGGTTGAGGTTTTCCCCTGCCCCGTCGCCTTCGCCGGTCTCGTGGGCGTAGCCCAGGAAGAACGGGTACTGGCGGGCCGGATCGGCATGGATCGAGGCGTAGAGGACGTCGCCGCGCCGCCAGAAGATCTGCTGGGTCCCGTTGCCGTGGTGGTAGTCGACGTCGAGGATCGCGACGCGTTCGCCGGTCGCCCGGACGATCGCCTCGGCGGCGATCGCGGCGTTGTTGAAGAAGCAGTAGCCGCCGGCCAGCGAGCGGGCCGCGTGATGGCCCGGCGGCCGGCACAGGCCGTACGCGGCCGTCTCCCCACCGAGGACGAGATCGACGGTCGTGAGCGCGACGTCGACGGCGGCCCGCGCCGCGTCGTACGTGCCGGCGACGAGCGGGTTCGACGAGTCGAGCCCCCACCAGCCGACGCGCCCGGCGACGAACGCCGGCTCGGGCTGGCGGGCGACGGCCTCGGGGCTCATCCCCTCGAACATCCGGAACGTCGGGTACGTGTCGGCGACGAGGTACGGCAGCTCGAGCCGCGCCCGCTCGACCTCCGCCCACGCAGCCTCGAGGAACCGGATCAGGGCGGGGTCGTGGACCGCCGCGATCGGGGCCTCGCCGTGGTCGGTCGGGCCGAGCAGCTCGAACCCCCCGTCGTCGGCCAGCGTGGTCCGGATGATCTCGGCTCGTTCGGCGACCTCGTACGCCGGGATCGGCTGGCCGAGATACGTCTCGCGTTCGACGTCGTGGGCGAGATGGGCGGCGCTGTAGACGACCTTCAAGCTCGTGGACCTCCTGAGCCCAAGCCTACCGGCCGAGGATCGCCGCCGTGACCTCGTCGGGCCGGTAGCGGACGAGGTTGTGGCCGACCGCCTCGAGTCGCTGCAAGGGGAACGACGGCACGCCGGGCCCGGGCGCCGGTGACGTCGCGGCGAGGCCGACGATCGGCGCCTCGACGGCGCCCAGGACCTCGGCCGGACGATAGGCGAACAGCGCCTCGACGCAGGCTCGCAGCGCATGGGGCCGGGTCGCCGGCACGACCCTGCCGGCCGGCGTCTCGACCACCGCCGCCCGAGCCGCCCGCTCCTGGTCGGCGTCCCACGACGCCGGATCGAACGCCTCGCGTTCGGCCAGCCACGCCGCCATCGATCGGAGCACCTCGGGTGGCTCGTCGAGGTCCCTCAGGAACTCGTCCGGCTCCATGCCGGACGTCGACGCGACGTCCTCCCAGCCACCGTCGACGAGGACGAGCCGGGTGCAGCGGCCTCCGAGCGCCGCCGCGGCCCACGCCGCGACGACGCCGCCGAAACCATGACCGACCAGCACCACGCCCGCCTCGCCGAGCGCGCCCGATCCCTCGGCCGCCGCGACGACGTCCTCGACGAACTGGTCGGGCGGGTAGTCGCCGGTCGGCGCGTCCGACAGACCGTGGCCGCGCAGGTCCATCGCCGCCGTCCGACGCTCGGTGGCAAGGCGCCGGGCGACCGGTGCCCATCCCCAGGCGCTGCCCGACAGGCCGTGGACGAGCAGCACGCCCGGCGCGCCGGAGCCGCCGAAGTCCAGGAAGTGGATGCGGTCGCCCGAGGCCGAGACCACGACGTAGCCGGGCGGCTCGGCGGATGCGTCCACGGCCGTAGGATAGGCGCCGATGTCCAAGCGTCGCCGCGGCTCCCGTCTCGGTCCGCGCCCGGCCCGCCACGTCGGATTCGAGCGGCTCGTCGAGCGG
>DASTEU010000200.1:0-15084 GCA_035709325.1 Candidatus Limnocylindrales bacterium
CTGCTCGGCGTCGACTCCCTGCTCGTCGCCGGCGGCGCCCAGGCGATCGGGGCGTTCGCGTTTGGCCTCGACGACGCGGGTCTCGAGCCGGTCGACCGGATCGTCGGCCCCGGCAACGCCTGGGTGACCGCCGCGAAGATCGAGGTCAGCGGGATCGTCGGGATCGACCTGCCGGCCGGCCCGTCGGAGGGGATGGTCCTCGCCGACGCGACCGCCGATCCGTTCATCGTCGCCGCCGACCTCGTCACCCAGGCCGAGCACGGTCCGGACTCGCCGGCGATCCTCGTCACGACCGACGCGGCGCTCGCCGACGCCGTCGACCGGGAGGTCGCCGCGCTCCTGCCCCGCCTCGAGCGGCGGGCGATCCTCGAGCGGGCCCTCCGCGATCACGGCTGGATCGCCCTCGCCCCCGACCGAACCGCGGCGATCGGCTTCGTCAACGCCTACGCCCCCGAACACCTCTCGATCGACGTCGCGGACCTCGAGTCGGCCGTCGCCGCGATCGAGAGCGCCGGATCGATCTTCGTCGGCCGCTGGGCGCCCGAATCGGCCGGCGACTACGCGACCGGGGCGAACCACGTCCTGCCGACCGGCGGCCTCGCCCGCTCGTGTGGCCCGCTCGCGGTCGAGGCGTTCGGCCGCTACAGCCAGGTCCAGCGGCTCGACGCGGACGGCCTGGGGTCGATCGCCGACACGATCCGGACGCTCGCCGAGGCCGAGGGGCTGACCGCCCACCGCAACGCGGTCGACGCGCGCTTCCGCGACGGGTCGCCCCGATGACGACGACGCCCGTGACCTACCACTCGCCGGTGCGGCCGGCCGCCTACAGCTGGGAGGCGACGAACGAGGAAGTGGCGGCGCGCTACGGCGTGCCGGTCGAGGGCATCGTCCGGTTCGACCTCAACACCTCGCCCGAACCGCCCGGCCTCGTCGCCGCCCTCCTGGCCGAGGGCCGATTCGAGACGCCGCTCTCGGAGTACCCGCCGTCCGACTACCGGCGGCTCGTGGAGGCGGCCGCGGCGACGTACGGCGTCGCGATCGAGGAGCTGCTCGTCGGTGCCGGCGCCGACGAGATCCTCGACCTCGTCGCGAAGGCGTTCCTGCCGGCCGGCAGCACGGCCGTCATCCCGACCCCGAGCTACGCGATGTACCGCGTCGTCACCGAGCAGCGGGCCGCCAACGCCGTCGCCGTCCCCCGCAACCCCGCGACCGAGGGCTGGTCGATCGACGTCGACGCGGTCCGCGCGGCCGCCCGCCTCGCCCGCGTCGTCTGGCTCTGCAGCCCGAACAACCCGACGGGCCTGGCCGAACCCGACGGCACGATCGCCGATCTGCTCGCCGGCATGGCCCGGGACGCGGCGGACGACGGCCGCGAGCCGGCCGTCGTCGTCCTCGACGAGGCGTATGCCGAGTTCACCGGGACATCCCTGGCCGCCCTCCGTCACGACCACCCGAACCTCGTCGTCGTGCGGACCGCCAGCAAGGCCTACGCGCTTGCCGGGCTGCGCGTCGGCTTCGCGATCGCCCGGCCCGAGCTCATCGACGCGATCGCGCCGTACCGCCCGCCGGGCTCGGTCTCGACGGTCAGCGTGACCGCGGTGACCGCGGCGCTCACCGACCCGACGGCGATGCGGGCGAACGTCGCCCGGGTCGAGGCCGAACGCGGCCGGCTCGCCGAGGGGCTCGAGGCGGCAGGCTGGGCGATCGGTCCGTCGGTGGCGAACTTCCTGCTCGCGGGCTTCGGCTCGCCCGAACGGGCGGCGGCCATCGCCGAGGCGCTCCTGCACCGCTCCCTCGTACCGCGGACGTTCGGCCAGGGGCACCCGCTGTCGGCGTACCTGCGCGTCACGATCCGTAACCGCGACGAGAACGACCGGCTGATCGCGGCGGCCCGCGACGCGGCCGCGGAGACGAACCGATGACGGCACCGCCCGGGACCACGTCGGTGGCGGCGCGCGAGGGCCGGCGGGTGACGGTGACGCGCCGGACGCGCGAGACCGACGTCACGGTCACGCTCGACCTCGACGGGACCGGCACGGCAACGGTGACGACCGGGGTGGGCTTCTACGACCACCTGCTCACGTCTCTCGCCCACCACGCCCTGTTCGATCTGGAGATCCGGGCGCGGGGCGACATCGAGGTCGACGAGCACCACACGGTCGAGGACGTCGCGCTCGTGCTCGGGTCCGCGTTCGGCGAGGCGCTCGGCGACCGGGCCGGGATCCGCCGCTTCGGCGACGCCCGCGTGCCGATGGACGAATCGCTCGCATCGGCGGTCGTCGACCTGAGCGGCCGGCCCTACGCGGTTCTCGACCTGCCGTTCCGTGGCGAGCGGGTCGGCGAGCTGCCGCTCCAGCTCGTCGAGCATGCCCTCGAGTCGTTCGCCCGGACGGCCGGCGCGACCCTCCACCTCGCGGCGACCGGCCGCAACGACCATCACCTCGCCGAGGCCGCGTTCAAGGCGCTCGCCCGCGCGCTGCGGGCCGCCTGCGAGCCGGATCCGCGGCGCTCGGGCGTCGCCTCGACGAAGGGTTCCCTCGGATGAGCGCACGTCGCCCGATCGTCGCCGTCGCCGACTACGGCGCGGGCAACCTCGTCAGCATCGACCAGGCGCTTCGAGCGGTCGGCGCCGACGTCGTCATCGCCCGCGACCCGGATGCTCTTGGCGGGGCCGACGGCCTGATCGTTCCCGGGGTCGGCGCGGCGGCCCCGGCGATGGAGCGCCTGGCGGCGGCCCGGCTCGTCGATCCGATCCGCGACTGGATCGCCGCGGGCCTGCCATACCTCGGGATCTGCCTCGGCTTGCAGCTCCTCTTCGAGGGCAGCGACGAGGACGGCGCCGAGACGTTCGGCATCCTGCCCGGCCGCACCGTCCGGCTGCGCGACGCACCGACGCTCCCCCACATCGGCTGGAACCAGGTGGAGCGGCGCCGCGAGCACCCGCTGTTCGAGGGGATCGCCGACGGCGCCGACTTCTACTTCGTCCACTCGTACGCGGGCGAGCTCCCCGCGGGTGCACGGGAGGGCCTGCTCGCGGAGACGAGCCACGGCCGGGCCTTCGCTTCGGCGGTCGCGGTCGACAACGTCCTCGGCGTCCAGTTCCACCCCGAGCGGAGCGGCGCCGACGGCCTGCGCCTCCTGGGCAACTTCGTGGCGCTCGTCCGGGCCGGCGTCGACGGCGTCGCGGTGCCCGCCTGATGCTGCGCCGTCGCGTCATTCCCTGTCTCGACGTCGCGAACGGTCGCGTCGTGAAGGGCACTCGCTTCGTCGATCTCGTCGACGAGGGCGATCCGCCGGAGCTCGCCGAGCGCTACGCGACCGAAGGCGCCGACGAGCTCGTGTTCCTCGACATCACGGCCGCCCCCGAGGGCCGCGGCACGCTCCTCGACATCGTCGAGCGGACCGCCCGCCGGGCGTTCATTCCGCGGACGGTCGGCGGCGGCGGCCGGAGCGTCGCCGAGATGCGCGACGTCCTGCGGGCCGGCGCCGACAAGGTGTCGCTCAACACCGCGGCCGTCGCCGACCCGGAGCTGGTCGGGGCCTGCGCCAGGCGCTTCGGCAGCCAGGCGGTCGTCGTCGCGATCGACGCCCGGCGGCGTCGCGCCGCCGCCCGCGGCGGGGAGGACCGCGAACACGGCGACGCCGACGGGGCGGACAGTGGCACCGCGTGGGAGGTCCTCGTCCGGGGCGGGCGCGAGACGACCGGCCTCGACGCGCTCGCCTGGGCCCGCCGCGTCGCGGAACTCGGCGCCGGCGAGCTGCTCGTCACCTCGATCGATCGCGACGGCACCCAGTCGGGATTCGACACCGCCCTGCTGCGGGCAATCAGCTCCACGGTCGAGGTGCCGGTGATCGCCTCGGGTGGAGCGGCCGGCCCGGCCGACTTCGTCGCCGCGGTCGTCGATGGCGGCGCGGACGCGGTGCTCGCGGCCTCGATCTTCCATCGGGCGATCCATTCGATCGGCTCGGTCAAGGCGGCGATGGCCGAGGCCGGCCTGCCCGTGCGCCACCAGGCGGTTCCGGCGTGACGGCCGGCGTCCCGGCCCCGCAACCCGTCTACGGCCCCGACGGGCTCGTCCCCGCCGTTGTCCAGGACGCGACCGACGGCCGCGTGCTCATGGTCGCCTGGATGGACGCCGAGGCACTAGAAGCGACCGTCCGGACCGGCGAGGTGCATTTCCACTCGCGGTCGCGCGGCCGGCTCTGGAAGAAGGGCGAGACGAGCGGCAACGTCCTCCGCCTGCGCTCGATCGCCCCCGACTGCGACGCCGACACGCTCCTCGTCAGGGCCGACCCGGTCGGTCCGACGTGTCACCGCGGCACCCGAAGCTGTTTTGATTCGCTTCGTGGAGCCGACGCTCCGGGCGACCGTGGAGCCGCGTCGGGACCCCCCGAGGCCGGTGCCGAGGGTTTCGCCTGGCTCGAGGAGCTGTGGGCGACGATCGCGGCGCGGGCGGCGGAGCGTCCCGAAGGCTCCTACACGGCCCGCCTGCTCGACGGCGGCGTCGACGCGACCGCCCGCAAGGTTGCCGAGGAGGCGATCGAGGTCGTCCTCGCCGCGAAGGACGATGCCGCGGCCGAGCACACAGGTCGCGACCGGGCGGCGACCGGCAGCGCCCTCGCCGGCGAAATCGCCGACGTCCTCTACCACGCCCTCGTGCTCCTCGCCGAGCGCGGCCGCCGGCCGGGCGACGTCATCGACGTCCTGAGGGAGCGCCACGCCCGGTAACGCCGCTCAGCCGGCCCGCCGCCCCACGAGCAGCCGCTTCTTGCCGATTCGCACGGTCAGCCACTCACCCGCGATGAGCTCGGGGACGGCTGCCGCCGGATCGGTGATCCGCTCGTCGTTCACGGTCAGGCCGCCGCCAGAGATCAGCCGCCGGGCCTCGCCGTTCGAGGCGAAGACCCCGGCCCGGACGAGCATGCCGACGAGCCCGCCCTCATCGCTTCCGTCGCCGAACGTGAAGCCGGACGTCGCCTCGTGGAGCGTCGCGAGGACGTCCGGCTCGCGGATCGGCTCGCCGGCGAAGGCCGCCCGGCTCACCCGCTCGACGTGGCCCGCCGCCGCCTCGCCGTGGGTCCGTGCGGTGACGTCGCGGGCCAGCGTCCGCTGGGCCGTCCGGCCCTCGGGTCGGGCCACCAGCTCGGCCTCGAGCGCCTCGATCGCGTCACGGTCGAGAAGCGTGAACCAGCGCAGGTAGACCCCGACGTCGCGATCGTCGGTGTTGAGCCAGTGCTGGTAGAAGGCGTACGGCGTCGTCATCTCCGGATCGAGCCAGACCGAGTCGCCGGCCTCGCTCTTGCCGAACTTCGCCCCGGACGGCGACAGGAGCAGCGGATAGGCCAGGCCGTGGGCCGGGTCGCCGATCCCCGCCGCCTCCCCCGCCCCGGCCCGCCGGCGGATCAGCTCGAGGCCCGCGGTGATGTTGCCCCACTGGTCGGCGCCGCCCATCTGGAGCTCGACGCCGTACGTCCGGTAGAGGTGCTCGAAGTCGGCCGCCTGGAGAAGCATGTAGCTGAACTCGGTGAACGACAGGCCGCGCTCGAGCCGGACCTGGACGGAGTCCTTCGCGAGCATGTACGGGACCGTGAAGTGTTTGCCGACGTCGCGCAGGAAGTCGATGAGGCCGAGCGACGCGAGCCAGTCGAGGTTGTTGACGAGGAGCGCGCCGGACTCGCCCGAGAAGTCGAGGAATCGCTCGAGCTGGGCCCGCAGCGAGGCGACGTTCGCCTCGAGCGTGTCGCGGTCGAGCAGGTTCCGCTCGGTCGAGCGGCCCGACGGGTCGCCGATCATCCCGGTTCCGCCGCCGACGAGGGCGACCGGCCGGCCGCCGTGGCGCTGAAAGTGGAGCAGGCCCATGACCGGGACGAGGCTGCCGATGTGGAGCGACGGTCCCGACGGGTCGAAGCCGTTGTAGCCGGAGAGGGGGCGACCGCTCGCGAGGCGCTCCGGCAGGCCCGGCGTCGTCGTGTGGAGCATGCCCCGCCATTCGAGTTCGGACAGCAGGCCGGCAAGGCCCGATGCGCTCGTCACACCAGGCCCGGCAGAGCCGTCCGAAGGCGGGGAATCACCACGACCCTATGCTATCGTGCGGCCAGTTATGCAGACCAGCCTTGCGAGGCGACAGCGCCATCGCCGTGCCGCCCGCAGGCGGCCGAGCGGTTCATCCGTCATCAAGCGAACCGCGATCGCCATCCCGATTCTCCTCTTCGTCGCGTTCCTCGGCACGGGCGCGGCCGGGCTCCTCGGCGTGGTCGCCGCCTACGGCTACTACAGCGAGGGCCTGCCGGACCCCAAGGCCCAGCTCGCCGAGCTCGATTTCGACCAGCAGACGCGGGTCTACGACAAGACCGGCGACATCGAGCTGGCGCGTCTCGGCGAACGCAAACGCGAACTCGTCGCGTTCGCCGAGCTGCCCGACGAGGTCCTCGACGCGACGACCGCGATCGAGGACAAGGACTTCTGGGACAACCCCGGGTTCGACCTCGCGGGGTTCGTCTCGGCCACGATCGACACCGTCAACGGCCGGCCGCGCGGCGGCTCCACGATCACCCAGCAGCTGGTCCGGGCACGGCTGCTGCCGGCATTCGCCTTCGAGGGGAGCCGCGAGGAGCGCAAGATCCGCGAGATCATCCAGTCGATCCGGCTGACCCAGGCCTACCCCGGCGTGAAGGGCAAGCAGGAGATCATCACCGCCTACCTCAATCAGAACTTCTACGGGAACCACTCGTACGGCATCAAGGCTGCGGCGGGCACCTACTTCAACAAGGAGCTCGCCGACCTGACGCTCGCCGAAGCCGCGATCCTCGCCGCGATCCCCCAGTCGCCCACGAAGTTCGACCTCGTCAAGAACGCCGAGCAGGTCTGCGAGACCGAACCGCCCGAGGGCACCGAGTGCCCGAAGTATCAGCTCGTCGTTCCGGCCGATTCGGAGATCGTCATCCGGCGCAACCACATCCTCGACCGGATGAAGACCCAGAGCCCGCTCAGCGGCGACCGCCACTCGATCGACGAGTACGAGGAGGCGAAGTCCGATCCGGTCGTCCTGGCCCCCCAGCTGCCGGTCGCCTGGAAGGCGCCCCACTTCGTCTGGCAGGTGCGCGAGGAGCTGGGCCGGATCCTGTGCCCCGAGTTGCCGCTCGACGAGTGCGAGAAGATCGACACCGGCGGCTACCACGTCAGGACGACGCTCGACTGGACGATGCAGACGACCACCCAGAAGTGGGTCTACGTCGCGGCCCGGACGACGAACTTCAAGGACACCCGGACCTACCTGAAGAACCTCAAGATCCCCTCGGGCGACCATGGCTGGCTCTTGAACCTCAAGGGCAAGAACCTCCACAACGGCGCGGCCGCGGTCATCGACTACCGGACCGGCAAGATCCTGGCCTACGTCGGTTCGGGCAGCTATACGAGTCCCGGCAACGCCCGCTTCCAGCCCCAGTTCGACGTGCTCTCGGACGGCTGGCGCCAGCCCGGATCGTCAATCAAGCCGATCAACTACGCGATCGGCATCGACGACCGGACGATGACGGCGTCGACGAGGTTCATGGACGTCGTCACCGACTTCGGGCGGGACTACACCCCGACCCAGGCCGACAACCTCGAGCGCGGGCCGGTCCGGCTCCGCTCGGCCCTCCAGTTCTCGCTGAACATCCCCTCGATCAAGGCCGGGCTGATGAATGGCCTCGACCGGTTCTACGAGCGCTCGCGAGACTTCGGGATCCAGTACGTGCCGGGCTCGGTACCGGTCACGTCGATGGGCATCGGGACCCTGGAGCTCCACCCCATCGACCTGCTCGGGGCGTACGGCGCGATCGCCAACGGCGGCGTGTTGATGCCGCGCACGACGATCGAAGAGGTCGTCGACCACGAGGGCGTGAAGATCTGGCCCGATCCGGGCGCGGGACCGGTCGCCGGCGAGCCGGTGATCAGTCCCCAGGCCGCCTACATCGTCACCGACATTCTCGCCGGCAACACCAACACGAAGGTGAACCCGTTCTGGGGCGAGTGGGCCGTCTACGAGGGCCGGAGCCGCCGGCCGGCCGCCTACAAGACGGGAACGACGAACGACAACCGCGACGTCCACGCATACGGCTACCTCGCCCCGCCGGAGGACCCCACGGTGCCGGCCCTCGCTGTCGGGGTCTGGATGGGCAACAGCAACAACGAGCCCAACACCGACACGCTGTCGCTCGCGTCATCGGCGCCGCTCTGGTCGCGGATCATGCGCGACGTCAGCGCCGGGTTGCCGATCGCGGACTGGAGCCGGCCCGGCGGGCTTCAGGAGGTGACGGTCGACGCGATCAGCGGGATGCGACCCGGGCCGTTCACGACGAAGACGGTGCAGGAACTCTTCATCGAGGGCACCGCCCCCACCGAACCCGACGACCTGCGGCGGACGGTCGAGATCGACACCGCGACCGGCGACCTGTGGCAGGACGGCTGCCTCGGGCCGCGCAAGTCGGTCGGCGCGCTCGACTTCAGCCGCGTCGAGGAGAACTTCCCGAACTGGGGCCAGTACACTCGCGGCTGGGTCAAGCGGGCGGCCCGCGGGACCGGCGTGTCGGGCGGCCCCGAAGGTACACGGACGACCTACTTCTACGGCAGCGGCTTCTATCCGTTCGGGCGAACCTGGGGCGGCATCTTCGCACCGACCGAGAAGTGCACGCCGCCGCCGCCCAAACCGACCCAATGCATCGAGCTCGAAGAGGGCCCGCCGTGCCCGTCGGACCGGCCCCCCGGCAACGGCAACGGAAACGGCAACCGACCGACTCCGACGCCGCGACCTTGAGCCACCCGGGCCGGCCGGCGAACGCTCGAATTACAGCTCGATGATCGAGGCGCCGTCGCCGCCCTCGCCACGTTCACCGGCCCGGATGCCCTTGACGAGCGGATGGCCGGCCGCCTCTGCCCGGACGGCGTCGCGCAGGGCGCCGGTCCCCATGCCGTGGATGATCAGGACCTTCTCGAGTCCGGCCAGCGAGGCGTCGTCGAGGTAGGCCCGCAGCGCCTCGAGGGCTTCGTCGACCCGGGCACCGCGCAGGTCGAGCGACGACGCGACGCTCCGGGCCCGGTCCAGGCGCAACTCGGCGACGTTCGTGCCGGCGCCCCCGCGGCTCCCGCCGGCGGCGGCCCGCACCGGCACCGGCTCCGCGGCGAGCGGCTCCAGCTCGTCGCGGGCGACCGTGACCCGCATCCCGCCGGCTTCGAGCGTCGCCCGCCGGCCGCCCCGCTCGAGCGCCACGATCCGGCCTTCCCAGCCGCCGCTCCGGCTGCGCGCCCGGTCGCCGAGGCGCCAGTCGTGCGGCGCTGCGGGTACCTTCTCGGGCTCGGCGACGGCCGGCTCCGGTAGCCGCTCCAGGTGTTCGTCGGCCCGGGCGACCGCCGCGTCGAGCGACGGGGCGGTGACGGTCTCGCGTTCGAGCGCCCGACGAGTCGCCCGGACGTCGTCGCGCAGGTCGGCGACGAGGCGCTCGGCCTCCTCGCGGGCGGAACGGACCAGCTCGTCGCGCTCGCGGCGCGCCCGGCGGCGCTCCTCCTCGGCGGCCCGCAGCGCGTCCGTGGCGCGCAGTTCCGCCGCCCGGGCCCGATCGAGCGCCTCGCTCGTCTCGCCTTCGGTCGCCCGGATCCGAGCGAGCGTCTCCTCGAACGCGCGCTGATTCTCGGAGAGCCGCGAGCGGGCGTCGGCCACGATCGACGGGTCGAGGCCGAGGCGCTCGGCGATCGCGAAGGCCTGGCTGCCGCCGGGCAGGCCGATCGTCAGGCGGTACGTCGGCGACAACGTCTCGAGATCGAACTCGACCGAGGCATTGCGGGCCCCGGGCGTCGTGTGCGCGTAGGCCTTGAGCTCGGCGTAGTGGGTCGTCGCCGCGACGAGGGCGCCGGTCCGAATGAAGTGGTCGAGGAGCGCCTGGGCGAGCGCCGAACCCTCGGTCGGGTCGGTGCCCGCGCCGAGCTCGTCGAGCAGGACGAGCGTCCCGGGGCCAGCCGCCTCGACGATCCGGGTGATCGAGCGGAGATGGCCCGAGAAGGTCGAGAGCGACTGGGCGATCGACTGCTCGTCACCGATGTCGGCGAACACGTCGCGCAGGACCGGCAGGCGGCTGCCGGCCTCGGCCGGGACGTGCAGCCCGGCCTGGTGCATGAGCGCGAGCAGCCCCAGCGTTCGCAGCGTGACGGTCTTGCCGCCGGTGTTCGGGCCGGTCACGACGAGCGCGGTATAACCCTCGCCGAGGCGGATGTCGATCGCGACCACGCGACCGGTCAGGCCCGGATGGCGGGCGCCGAGGAGGGTGATCTCGGTCCGGTCGGTCGTCTCGGCGCGGATGCCGTCGAGCTCGGCGGCGAGTTGCGCCTTGGCCGCCCAGAAGTCGAAGCGGGCGAGCGCGTCGAGCGTTTCGCGGAGCTCGACCGCGTGGGCCCCGACGAGTGCCGAGAGCTCGTCGAGGATGCGGGCGACCTCCTCCTGCTCGGCCGCCTGGGCCTCACGCCAGGCATTGCCGAGCTCGACCGCGACGAGCGGCTCGACGAACAGGGTCTGGCCGCTGCCCGACGCGTCGTGGACGATGCCCTTGACCCGGGAGCGGGCCTCGGCCTTGACCGGCACGACGTAGCGGCCGTTGCGGAGCGTGATGATCGGCTCCTGGAGTGCGCCGCCCAGCTCCGAACCGACGAGCGAATCGAGCCTCCGCCGGAGGCGATCGTAGGCGACCCGGACTGCCGCCCGCAGCCCGCCGAGGCGGGGCGAGGCGGTGTCGAGCAGCTCGCCCGTCGGGTCGAAGCTGCGGGCGAGCGTCGAGCGGAGCGCGACGTGCGGGTGGAGCTCGCGGGCGAGAGCGTGCAGCAGCGGTCGCCGGTCGTCGGCGAGCGAGGTCTGGAGGCGGGAGGTCGCGTCGAGCGTGTCCGCGAGCTCGAGGAACTGCTCTGGGTCCAGGCGGCCGCCACGTGCGGCGCGCTCGATTGCCGGCCCGATGTCGTGGGCCGCGCCGATCCCGACGCCCGGCCGCTCGCCGAGGAGCGCCCGGATCTGGTCCGTCTCGTCGAGGCTGCGGGCGACGACCACGGGTTCGTTCGAGGGTTCGAGCGCCTCGGCCAGGCGGCGCGACGGGGGGAACGAGGTCTTCTCGGCGAGGCGCTCGCGGACCTGGGGAAACTCCAGCAGGACGACCGACCGGGTGTCCACGGGCTGTTCAGCCGCCGCCGGGGCGGCCACGGCCGCGGGTCCCGGGCATGGACCCCGCCTCGCCTCGGGAAGGCCCCGAGACCGACGCGTGCCCGGTGATCCAGAGGCGCCACGGCATCTCCGTCCAGGGGCTCCCCGCGTAGGCGATGCCGACGCGCGGGCCGGCCGTCATCCGAGGAGCCGGTTCGCCGCCCGGGCGGGCTTCGAGCCGGACCGCCGCGGCGGGGTCGAGCAGGTCGAGACCGGTCAGGTTCCGGTCGAGATCGAACGCGGCCGCGACGAGGCCGGGACCGCTCGCGACGCGAGCGTCGGGCAGGGCGGCCAGGCGGGCCGCCTCGGCAGCCCGGGCGGCGTCCTCCGCGGAGCGGCGGCGGGTCGCCCAGCGCTCGAGTCGCGCCGCCCGCATCGCGTCCACGCCCGCGAGCGGCTCGACGGCGCGGACGAGCAGCGCTGCCGGCCGACCGGCAGGCTCGGTGACGATGTTCAGGCAGTCGTACATCCCGTAGACAAGGTACACGTAGGCGACGCCCGGCGGCCCGTACATCACCGCGTTCCGGGCCGTCCGTCCGAAGCGGGCATGCGACGCCCGGTCGTCCTCGCCGATGTACGCCTCGAGCTCGACGATCCGGCCCTCGCGGCGCTCGATCGGCTCCTGGCCGCCGGTGGGCCCCTCCCGGATCAGACGCGCTCCCAGCAGCCCGCGAGCCGCCTCGAGCGTCGGCCGGCCGAGGAGCTCCCGCAGATCGCTCAGTTGATGATGACGTGGAACGACTTGAGCGAATCCGGCACGAGCAGGCCGAAAACGCCGTAGAAGCCGGGGATGAGGCGGCTTCGCAGGAGCTCCGCGGTCTGCGAGTTCGTCATGAAGCCGTGCAGGTCGCGCAGGAACGGCAGCTCGTCGGGATCCTGGGGGATGATCGGGTTCAGGAAGAACGAATCGAGGACGATCAGGATCGCCCCGATCAGGAACACGCCCTGGATCACCCCGAGCGTGCCGCCGATCACCTCGTCGACGAACGTCGCCTTCTCGAAGAGCGGCTGGCGGTGGTAGAAGCCCTGGATCACGAGGGTGAACGCGATCGTGCCGGCCACGAAGACCGTACCGAAGCCGATCATCACCGCGTATTCGTCGGAGAACTGGTTCCAGTTCGCCGCGAGGAACTGCCCGAGCGGGTCGCGCAGGTTCGCCGCGAAGAGGAACGAGAAGAGCATCGACGCGAGGCCGAGCAGCCGCCGGATCGTGCCCTGGGCGAAACCGAGCACGAACATCCCGAAGAGGAACAGGAGGACGATCAGGTCGAACCGGTCGAACGAGGTCAGGAATGCCCCGATATTCACAAGATCTCCTCAGAAGGACCGAGGGCCCCCTCGGCGCGCGGCAACACACGACCGCCGCAGGCCGCCCGAAGGGTAGCAGCGCGGAATCCGGCGTCGCAACGGGACTCAGGTCCTGATCCGCCCTCCGACCTCTGCCGCGAGCGACGCGCCGACCGCCTCGATCGCGGCGTCGACTTCGGCCTCCTCGAGCGTCCGCTCCGCGGCCCGGAACGCGAGCCGGAACGCCAGGCTCTTTTCGTCCTGCGCGAGGGGCGCGCCGCGGTAGACGTCGAACAGCGCGAGGGACTCGAGGGCTGGACCCGCGTGGCGGCGGATCGCCTCGGCGACCGCGCCGGCCGGCTGGTCCTCCGGGACGACGACCGCGAGGTCCCGTTCGGCCGCGGGATGGCGCGGCGGCGGCGCGGCGATGACGTTCGGGACCGACGCGCCGCCGAGCCCGCTGAGATCGAGCTCCGCCACGACGAGCCGGGCGCCGCGCAGCTCCCATTCGTCGTCGAGAGACGGATGCAGCTCGCCGAGCGTGCCGGCGAGCGCGAGTCGCCCGTCGTGCGTCGCGCGAACGGTGGCGGCGCGGCCGGGATGGAGCAGGGGCTCGCCGCGCAACGGCTCGTAGGTCGGCGGGTCGAACCCGAGGCGGCGGCACACCAGCTCGACGAGGCCCTTGACGTCGTCGAGGTCGTACGGTTCGGCCGGCTGGTTCCAGGCGGCGGGCCGGCGGTTGCCGGTGAGCGCGATTCCGAGGCGCCACCACTCGCGCGGCGCGCCGTCCGGGCCCTCGAGGTGGCCGTAGCCCTTCCCGATTTCGAAGATCGGCACGTCCGTCGTGCCGTGGCGCAGGTTCCGCGAGACGGTTTGGACGAGGCTGCCGACGAGCGCGGCCCGCATGACCGAGTGTTCGGCCGACAGCGGGTTCTCGACGCCGATGACCCGACCGCCCTCGGCGACGGATCCCTCGACCGCCGGCAGCGGCGACTCCCAGCGGAACGTCTCGTTGAGGCGGGGCGACACGAGCGCGTGCGTCACGACCTCGGTGACGCCGGCGCCGGCGAGCGTCTCGCGGACGAGGTCGCGCAGGTCGAGCGGCTGGTGCCGGAAGTGGGGCATCGGCGTGTGCGGCAGGATCTCCGGGATCCGCTCGTAGCCGTGGACCCGGGCGACCTCCTCGGCGACGTCGGCCTCGATCGCGATGTCGCGGCGCCAGGTCGGGACGACCGCCACGAGGACGTCCTCGCCGGAGGCCGGCTCCACGTTGTGGGGCCGGGTCCCGGCGGCGACGGCGATGGCGGCGCCGTCGTCGGCTGGCTCGGTCGCGACGCCCACCCGCGCGAGGACCGCCTGCTGCTCGGCGGTCGAGAGGCGCGTCCCGAGCAGGCGGTTCACGCGGGCCGGGCGGAACGCGACCCGCTCGGGCGCCGGCTCGTCGGGTGCGCTGTCGACGCGACCCGGGGCGACGGTCCCCCCGCTCCACTCCACGATCAGGCGGGCCGTTCGGTCCGCCCCGAGGCGGGCGAGGCGGACCTCCTGGCCCTTCTCGAACCGGAGGCTCGCCTCGGAGCGAAGGCCGTAGCGCTGGCCGGTGCGGCGGATGCTGACAGGATCGAACACGGCCGATTCGACGATCACCTCGGTCGTCGAACCGCCGACCTCGGAGTCGGCGCCGCCCATGACGCCCGCGATGCCGATCGGGCCGGTCCGATCGGCGATGACGAGCGTGTCCGGCTCGAGCGTTCGCCGGACGTGGTCGAGCGTCTCGATCGCCTCGCCCGATTCGGCCCGCCGGACGACGATCTCGCGCCGGCCGTCGGCTTCGGCGACCGCGCGGGCGTCGAATGCGTGAATCGGCTTGCCGAGCTCGAGCATCACGTAGTTGCTCGCGTCGACGACGTTGCTCACCGGCCGGACGCCCGCCGCCCGCAGCCGCATCTGGGTCGTGTCCGGGGCGGGCCCGACGGTCACGCCGGTCACCCAGCGGCCGACGAACCGGGAGCAGAGGTCGGGATCGCGGACGTCGACGGCCAGGAGCCGCTCGGTCGCCGGGCCCCCGACGACCGCGTCGGGCGGATCGGTTTCGGGAAAGCGGACCGGCGCGCCCGTGATGGCGGCGACCTCGCGGGCGAGCCCGACGAGGCTCAGCGCGTCGCCCCGGTTCGGCTTGACGTCGATGTCGAGGACCGTATCGCCGTAGAGCTCGGTCAGGCCGATGCCGAGCGGTGTCTCGGGCGGCAGGATCAGGATGCCGTCGGCGTCGGAGGTCAGGTTCAGCTCGTCGCCCGAGCAGAGCATGCCGTTGCTGACGACACCCATCTTCTCGGTCCGTTCGATCCGCCGGTCGCCGGGCAGGACGGCCCCGGGCAGCGCTACCGGAACCCGCTGGCCGGGCGCGATGTTCGACGCCCCGCAGACGATCTCGAGCGGCGCCCCGCCGTCGCCGAGCGTCACGGTCGCCAGCGACAGCCGGTCGGCCCGGGGATGGCGCTCGACGGTGAGCAGCTCGCCGACGACGACGTTCTGCCAGTCGCTCCCCCACTGCTCGATCTTCTGGACCTCCATCCCGAGCAGC
>DASTEU010000201.1:0-5139 GCA_035709325.1 Candidatus Limnocylindrales bacterium
GGGATGGGGATACGCAGTGGCACTGACCCACTCGTCGTTCGAGTCGAAGAACGCCGACCAGGCGTCGTAGCGGTCGTCGTTGCCGTCCGGGACGAAGGTGGAGCTCGGCGGCAGGCCCTCGTAGTCGGCCTCCTCCGAGACCGTGAACCAGACGTCGGTCCCGTCATGGCCGATGCCGAACGCGCAGTGGCCGGCGGTCAGGACGATCGTCGGCGTCAGCAGCGTTCCGCTGCAGTTGAACCAGCCACCCGGATCGTTGAAGCGCGGGTCCTGGGCGTCGGGGACGTAGAAGATGAGCTGGCCGACATACGGATGCTCTCCGTTGTCGGGCTGGCCCGACGTGATCGCCATCGCCGGCGTGGCGGCGAGGGCGGCGGCCATGAGGCCGGCGAGCAGCGCGAGTCGTCTTCGCATGGGCGTGTGCACTCCTCCTGGTGGTCGAACGGGCCACGGGCTGCTGGGGATCGCCATCCTAGTCGGCGATCCAGGATCCTGCCTTGCAGCGGTAGGCTCACGTGACGACGGCGGCATCGCCGGCGACCGGAAGGACAGCCGCGACCGATGAGGAGGCCCCATGACCGAACCGACCGACCTTCGACCGCTGCCGCCGCCCGGCGGCCATTACCGCCACGCCGTCCGCCGCGGCAACCTCGTCTTCACGGCGGGCCAGCTCGGATGGGACGACGATCGCCGCTTTCCCGACGGGATCGAGGCCCAGACTCGCCAGGCGCTCGAGAACCTCCGACGGGCGCTCGCCCTCGAGGGCGCGACCCTCGAGGACCTCGTGACGGTCAACGTCTACCTGGCCGACCTCGAGATGTTCCCGCGCTACAACGAGGTCTATCGCGAGGTGATCCCGGTCGACCCGCCGGCCCGGACGTCGGTCGGGGCCCAGCTTTCGCCCGGCTGCCTGATCGAGATCAGCGGGGTCGCGGTCGTCGGCTCGTGACTGGGACGCAGCGCCGCAGCGGGGCGGATCGTCCGGAGGGTCGGGAAGGTCCACCCTCGGCCGGATCGATCGCCGAGCGGCGCCTGGCGAGCAACCGCCTCGTCGGTCCGGCACTCGGGGCGCCCGTCGAGGTCGTCCGCTGGTTCGGGGCGATGCAGGCGCAGGAATACGGGCCGGCGACCTGGGCGATCGGGCTCCGGACGCGCGGCGTCACCGGACTCGACGTCGACCGCCTCTTCGACGCCGGCGCGATCCTGCGGACACACGTCCTGCGCCCGACGTGGCACTTCGTCGTACCCGAGGACCTCCGCTGGCTGCTGGCGCTGACAGGGCCGCGGGTCCACGTCGCGAACGGGCCGCTCTACCGCCAGATGGACCTCGACGCGGGGATCCTGCACCGCGCTCACGCCACGATCCGCTCGGCCCTCGAGGGCGGCGCGACGCACACCCGCCAAGAGCTCGCCGCCGCGCTCCGAACCGCCGGAGTCGAGGCCGAGGGACCGCGCCTCGCCTACATCGTCATGCACGCCGAGCTCGAAGCCCTCATCTGCAGTGGTCCCCGGCGAGGCCGCCAGTTCACCTACGCGCTCCTCGACGAGCGCGTCCCGCCGGCTCCACCGCGCGACCGGGACGACGCGCTCGCCGAGATCGCCCGCCGCTACGTCACGAGCCGCGGGCCGGCCCAGGCCGTCGACCTCGCCTGGTGGTCGGGGCTGACCGTCACCGACTCGCGCCGGGCGCTGGAGCTCGCCGGCGACGATCTCGAGGTCTTCGAGTTGGGCCGGCGGCGTTTCTGGGCCGCCCGAGCCGCCGACGCCCTCGACCCCGTCGCGTTCGAGCGGCCGCTCGTCCGGCTCCTCCCGATCTACGACGAGTACTTCATCGGCTTCCGCGACCGGAGCGACTTCGGCGACGCTGCCCGGCTGGGGCGGGACGACGACGCCCTCGGAGCGAACATCGTGGTCCTCGACGGGTCGATCGTGGGCGGCTGGCGACGCACGACCGGGAAGGGGCAGGTCGCGATCGCCGTCGAGCTGCTGGTCCGCTTCGACGCGGCCGAGCGTCGGGCGCTCGAGACGGCTGCGGCCGAATTCGGGCGCTTCGTCGGACTGCCGGTCGCGCTGACCGTGACCGAACGGCCCGCTGCGGCGATCCGCCGATCGGCGCTACCGTAAGACCATGGCTGACCCCGACTCGGACCTGCAGACCCTGCCCTCACCCGCCGCGGTCCTGTTCGACCTCGACGGGACCCTCGTCGATACCGTCGGGACGCGGATCGAGGCATGGCACCGGACGCTCGACGACGCCGGGCTGCCGACGCCGCCGGATGCGATCGCGCCGCTCATCGGAATCGACGGACGGCAGCTGGCCCGCGAGGCGGCCGCCGCGCTCGGTCGGCCGATCGACGACGTGCGGGCCGAGGAGATCGACCGCCGTTCGGGCGAGATCTACGCGATGCTCAACGACGCTCCGCGGCCGCTGCCCGGCATCGGGGAGCTGGTCGCCGTGCTCGATGCCCGCGGCATCGTCTGGGCGATCGCGACCTCGAGCCGAAAGGACCAGGTCGCGGCGTCGGTCGCCGCGCTCGGCTTCGGCGAGGATCCGCGGATCGTCGACGCGAGCCACGTCGAGAACGCGAAGCCCGCCCCGGACCTGCTCCTCGAGGCCGCCGCCCAGCTCGGCATCGAGCCGGCCCGTTGCTGGTACGTCGGCGACTCGACCTGGGACATGCAGGCGGCGGTCGCGGCCGGCATGGTCCCGATCGGGGTCACGGCCGGGGCCGCGGTCGACGCCTCGACGCTGCGGGCAGCCGGCGCCAGGATCACGGTCGAGGCGCTCGACGAGCTCGTTCCGGCCTTCGGGCGCGTGATCCCGGCCTCCTGACGGTGCCCGGCCGGCCGCGCCGCCCGCCCGCCTCGCGACCGGAACCCGCGCCACGTCGCCCGCCGCCGGCCGACACGAGCTGGGACCAGCTCGCGACGTGGTACGACGGCTGGGTCGGCGATCGCGGAAGCCGCTACCACCAGGCGCTCGTCGTGCCGGCCGCCCTCGACCTGCTCGACGTGCAGGCCGGCGAGGCGGTCCTCGAGGTCGGGGCCGGGCAGGGCGTCCTCGCGGCCCACGTCGCCGAGCGCGGGGCGCGGTACACGGGTGTGGACGCGAGCCCGCGGCTGATCGAGCTGGCTCGGCGGCGGCACGGCGAGCTCGGGCGGTTCCTCGTCGGCGACGCCCGGGCGCTGCGGGCCGTGGCCGGGCTCGAGGCCGGCTCGTTCGACGCCGCCGTCTTCCTGCTCAGCCTCCAGGACATGGACCCGATCGGGCCGGTCGTCGCCTCGGTCGGCTGGGCCCTCCGACCGACGAGCCGGATCGTGATCGTCATGACCCACCCCGCCTTCCGCCAGCCGCGCCACGCCGGCTGGGGCTACGACGAGGGCCGCAAGCTCGTCTACCGCCGGATCGACTCGTACCTGACGCCGATGGCCGTCCCGATGAAGGCGATCGGCGACCGGCCGCCGTCCCGCTCGTTCCACCGGCCGATCGCGACCTACGTCAACGCCCTGGGTGACGAGGGGTTCGCGGTCGACGCGATGCTCGAGATCCCCGACACGCTCGACGACGAGCGACCGAGTACGAGCCGGGCCGGGGCCCGGGCGGCCGCCGAAATTCCCCTCTTCCTCGCCCTCCGCGCCGTCCGGCGCTGAGTGGAGTCCCGCCCGGGCGCGTGACGGCCGCCGGGCACCACTCAGCTCGGACCGGCCAGTCCCGCGACGAGCTGCCCGGCGACGGCGCAGCCGACGACGACCGCGATCGGCGGGACCCGGTTCGTGGCGAGGAGCGCCAGCCCGGCCGCCGCGATCGCGACGTCGAGCCAGGTCCCGATCGCGCCGGTCCAGATCGGGCTGTAGAGCGCCGCAGCGAGCAGCCCGACCACGGCCGCGTTCGCGCCGGTGAGCCCCCGCCGGAACCCGGCCGAGGCGCGCAGCAGGTCCCAGAACGGCAGCACGCCGAACAGGAGCAGGAAGCTCGGCAGGTAGATCGCGCCGAGGGCCACGGCGGCACCCGGCCAGCCTCCCAGCGGTGACGCGGCCACGCTGCCGAGGTAGGCCGCAAACGAGAAGAGCGGACCCGGCACGGCCTGCGCCGCGCCGTACCCCGCGAGGAACCGGTCCTCGCTCACCCAGCCCGGGTCGACGACCCCGGCGTCGAGCAGGGGCAGGACCACGTGGCCGCCGCCGAAGACGAGCGACCCGGTCCGGTAGAACGTCTCCACCATCGCCACCGCCCTCGAGCCGGTCGCAGCCTCGAGCAGGGGGAGCCCCAGCAGCAGGACGAAGAAGACGGTCAGCGCGACGAGGCCGGTCCGCCGGCCGATCGGCCCGGTGGCGCCGATGCCCGTGGCGCCGATCGCCGGGGCCCCGACCGCGTCGGACTCGTCCTCGGACTCGGCCGTCCGAAGGAGGCCCCAGCCGATCGCGGCCCCCGCGACGATGATCGCGACCTGGGTGAACGGGGTGCTGGCCGCGAGGGCCACCGCTGCGGCGGCGACAGCGACGAGCTGCCGCGGCAGGTCGGGGGCGAGGGAGCGGGCCAGGATCACGAGCGCCTGGGCGACGACGGCGACGGCGGCCAGCTTGAGGCCGTGGACCCAGCCGGCCGACGCGACGTCGGCCCCGCCGGCCACCAGGCCGAAGAGCACGAGCAGGATCGCCGACGGCACGGTGAACCCCAGCCACGAGACGACGCCTCCGGCGATCCCCGCGCGGCGCGTGCCGATCGCGATTCCGAGCTGGCTGCTGGCCGGGCCGGGGAGCGACTGGCAGAGCGCGAGGAGCTCGGCAAACGCCCGATCGTCGAGCCAGCGGCGCCGCTCGACGTATTCCCGCCGAAAGTAGCCGATGTGGGCGATCGGGCCGCCGAACGAGGTGAGCCCGAGGCGCAGCGCCGACCCGAGCACGGCGCCGATCTCGGCGGCGGTCGCCGGGCCGCCGGCAGGGCCGGCAGTGGCGGATGCACGATCGCTCCCGCTATCGCTCCCGCTCTCGCTCACGCCCGCGACCGTACACGAGCCGGCCGCCCGTCATGCGGTCGTCACACCGCCGTCATCGACCCGGCATCGGCCGGTCATCGACCCGGACCATCGTGCGCCCGTTCGCCGACCACCCCGATGGCGGACCGGACGGCCACCGCCG
>DASTEU010000202.1:0-4115 GCA_035709325.1 Candidatus Limnocylindrales bacterium
GGCCGCGACCTCGGGGACGATTCCGCCGGTCGCGGCATGGAGCGCCGTCTGGCTGGCGACGACGTTCGCGTGGATCCGCCGGCCGCCCTCGACGAGGGCGATGCCGGTCTCGTCGCAGGACGACTCGACGGCGAGGATCAGAGGGCCGCTCACCCTCGAATCCCGTCGTCGACGTCGGCGGGACCGGTCGGGGCGGGGCTGGCGTCGAGCTCTGCCCGCAGGCGCTCGATCCGCTCGCGAAGGCGAGGGTCGTCGAGCGGTTCGGTGGTCATGATCAGCGCGTCCTCGCCATCGTCGCTGTAGTAGCGCGGCCGGAGGCCGACCGGCCGGAAGCCGTACTTCTCGTAGAGGCGCCGGGCCGCGAGGTTCGACAGCCGCACCTCGAGCGTCGCCTCCCTGGCCCGGCGGTCGATCGCGAGGTCCAGGAACGCGAGGAGCAGCCGCTCGCCGATCTTCTGGCGGCGCCAGGCAGGATGGACGGCGAACGTCGTGATGTGCGCCTCGTCGACCATGAGCCACATCCCGCCGTAGGCGACGACCCGGTCCTCGGCGCGGGCCACGAGGTAGCTCGCGAGACGGTTCGTCTCGAGCTCGCTCCGGTAGGCGTTTGGCGGCCACGGCGCGCTGAAGCTGGCCAGCTCGATCTGGTGGACCTCCGCGAGATCCTCGAGCCGCATCGCCTCGATCCGCAGCCTCAGCGGGGGCCGCGCGACCACACGACCTCCCCGCTCGGCGCGCGGACCCCGCGCGGCAGCGTCACGTACTCGGGCACGAGGCGGGCCAGGTCGTCGCCGTGGCCGGCCGCCAGACGCGCGGCGCCGAGCCGGACGAGGGCGCCCGCGAGCCCTCGTCGGGCGACTTCGCCCCGTTCGACGGCGGCGTCCGGCGCGCGACCCTCGAGGTCGAGCGCGACGACGACGTCGCTCTCGGCAAGCTCGGGCTGGATGCCGCCGGGCAGCAGCGAGGGCGGCGTGCCGGCCCGCACGACGACCCGGTCCGACGGGCCCGCCGGCAGGAGCAGGACGACCTCGCCAGCGCCGCGGAGGCCCCTCGCCGCCTCGACGAGCGCCTCGCCCGTCGAGACGCCGACGATCGGCCGTCCGAGCGCATGGGCGAGCGCCTTCGCCGTCGCGATGCCGACGCGAAGACCGGTGAACGCACCGGGCCCGGTCCCGACGACGATCGCCTCGATGCGCGAGCGACGCAGGTTGACCTCGCCCTGAAGGCGGCCGATGGCCGGCAGCAGCACCTCGCCGTGGCGGTGGCCGGCCCGGATCAGGGTCGCCCCGAGCAGGTCGCCGTCGAGGGAGCCGGCCGCGACGACGACCTCGCTCGTCGCCGTGTCGATCGCCAGGAGCCAGCGCCGCCGGCCGTCGCCGGAGCCCGCGTCGCCGGTCATGTCGCCGCGTCCAGGTAGCGGGCGTACGAGGGATCGGTCGCGATGAGGGCGATCTCCCGGGGTTCGTCGCCGGTCCCCTCGATCGAGACGTCGAGGCGGGCGGCCGGAAGCACGTCGCCCATGCGACCCGGCCACTCGACGAGCGTGACCCCGCCCGACTGGCGATCGTCGATCAGCCCGCCCGAGAGCGCGTCGGCCGCATCGGCGAGACGGAACAGGTCGAGATGGAAGAGTCGGAGGCGGCCGGCGTATTCGGCCATCAGGACGAACGTGGGCGAAACGATCGTGTCGGCGACGCCGAGCCCGGCCCCGAAACCCTTCGCGAACTGCGTCTTGCCCGCTCCGAGCTCGCCCCACAGGCAGAGGAGGTCGCCGGCGCGGGCGGCCGAGGCCAGCCGAGCCGCGAGGCTCCGCGTGTCCTGCGCGTCGCGGCTGAGGATCCGGCGTTCGAGCGTGGTCGGGGCCGACATGGACCTCGGAGGGTAGCCCATGGTCCGGCGCGCTGCCGGGAGGTCCGCTGCGCGGCCCGGGCGTCCGGTGCGCGAGGCTCAGCGTCGGGCGCGCGCCCGGCGCGACGCTAGGCGAAGCGCTCCAGGTCCGAGAGCGGGATCGCCACCCGGCCGCCGCCGTCCAGCTCGACCCAGCCGGCCTCGAGGTAGGTGCCGCCCGAGAAGCGTCGCAGGCCGGCGGGCCCGGCCCAGCGGCCCTCCCGGCCGGCCCGTTCGCCCGATCGGGCCCGGACCAGGTCCGGATCGGGCGGCTCGAGCGTGATGCCCGGCTCGTCGAACACGAGCGCCGGCGGATCGGTGACGATCGCGACCTCCCGGCCGGCGAGTGCCGAGAGCACCGCGGCGACCGGGCTCGCGATCCGGCGACGCGCCGCTCCGTCGAGGACGAGGACCGCGAACGTCGGCAGGCGGTGGAGCGATGCCCGCTGGCGCGCCTCGGAGGCGAGGAAGTCGCGGCGTTCCTTGCCGGCGAGGCCGGCGACGATGATTCCGCGCAGGCCCATGGCCCGGGCGCGGGTCAGGGCCTCCGCGTCGATCCGGGAGCCGACGACGAGGATCGTCCCGGCCAGGCCGACGTCGAGGCTGCCGGGCCGGAGGACCAGGCCCGGGCCGCCGTCGCCGGGCTCCGCGCCGAGGGCGAGCGTGCCCCGCGTCGGATCGCCGAGCGCCTCGACGCCGCGGACGATGCGGCCCTCGACCCGGACGCCGATGCCGATGCCCGGCCGGACGTCGTGGACGACGCCGCCGACCGGCGCGTCGATCTGTTCGGGATGTTCGCCGGCCGCCATCCGCCAGCTCCCGCCGATCTCGAAGAGCAGCTCGCCGGTCGCCGCGCCGTGGCCGCGCCTGAGGTGGATGCCGGCGCCGGTCGAGGGCGGCGCCCAGCGCTCGCCGGGCCGGGCCGAGTCGGGGACCGTTCCGTGGCCGATCTCAACGAGGCGCGGGTCGCGGAGGCGATCGGCGATCCGGGCGCCCGGCACGAGCGCCTCGCCCGGTGTCACGAACGATCGATCGCCGGGGCCGAGCGGGAAGCGGACCTCGATCGGACCCTCCACGACGGTCCGGCTGGCGACGAGGTCGAGGCCGGCGTCGATCATCGGTCGCGGGTCACCCAGAGCGAATCCTGCCAGGCCTCGAGGAACTCGCGGCGGCGTTCGGGTCGCTCCGGAAGACGGAGGGGGATGTCGCGCAGGTCGACGAGGAGCCCACCGAGGCCACCGGTCACCTCCACCGCGAAGTGGCGGCCTCGGGCGCCGAGCCGGACCGTGTCCCGGAAGCGCAGCTCGGCGGTCGCGACCTCGCCCGGCGGCAGGTCGAGCAGCTCGAGCCCGCCAGGAACGAGCTCGACCTCCGTCGGCCCGGACGCGCCGTGGACCGTGACGTGGCCGGCGTTCCGGCCGCTCCGGATGCCGGCCGGGATCACGACGCTCGCGAGCGGGGCGAGGAGGTCGTCGGCCAGGTCGGCGATGAGCTGGCGGCGCTCCGTCCCGTCGGGGATCGAGCCGAGAGGCGCGAGCAGGCGGGCATGGTCGTAGGCGAGGCCGACCGCCGCGGGACGGCGGATCACGTCGGCGACGGCGAGGGCGATGGCGGGACCGGGCGCGACGGCCCAGGCGCCGCCGGCCGCGATGAGGAGGTCGGGAGCCGGCTCGCCCGAGAGGGCCGGTGTCGAATCGACGAGGACCGACAGGGCGGCCCGGGCGGCCGCCAGTCGGAGACGGGCGCCATCGCCGGCCGCGTCGCCCCACGGCGCGAGCCGCAGCTCGCGGAGCCGGTCGCGGAGGCGGTGGCGATCGACCGGCAGCGTCGACCAGGCGAGGACCCGATCGACCGCCGCGTCGTCGGGATCGGGCGGCACGAGGCAGGCATCGGCAATCGAAGCTGAGCGGACCTGGCTCCGGGCCCCGGCCACTCCCGGCGCGCCGACCGCCCGAAGACCGCCGTCGTAGCCGATGTCGACGAGCTCGATCCGCCGATCGATCACGTCGGCGAGGGCGCCGACGGCCCGGGCGATCGCCCGTCGCGCATCATCCTTCGGGGCCCGGACGTCGTCGAGCAGCTCGCGCAGCGGTGTGCCCGACGGGTCGCCGGCGGCGGCCGACGGAGCCAGCAGGATCTCCCCCTGGCGCGCTCCGTCCGCGTCGTCGAAGCGGTTGAGTCGCTCGGACATCGCGCCGGCGAGGACGACCGTCAGCTCCGGGCGTCGC
>DASTEU010000203.1:0-7071 GCA_035709325.1 Candidatus Limnocylindrales bacterium
CGGCGTCCTGGGCCGCTCGGAGGGGGCGGTCCGGGTGCTGATCCATCGGGCGCTGCGCAGCGTCGCGGGCGAGCTGCGCCGGACCGACCGCGGCCGGGCCGACGGCGTCCGCGGCGACCGCGGCGGCGGCGACCGCGCCCGCGATCCGGGTCGATGACGGCGTTCGAACGGGACGGGGCCGAAGTCGAGGCGCTCCTGACCGACCTCTACCTCGAGAGCGTCCTCGCCCGGATCGGGACCGACCACGGCCCGGCCGACGCCCGGCTCGATCCGCTCCTGCGGAACGCCTCCGACCGCCTCCGCCGGGACCTCGTCCGGGTCCATCCCTCGTTCCGCTTCGAGGAGCGCCTGGCGGCCCGTCTCGCCGAGCTGGCGGCCGCGATGCGGATGCCGGCCGCAGCCGGCGGCGAGGGTCAGGTCGTGCCGCTCCGTGGTGGCGCCGGGGCGCCGCTCGAGGACGGGTTCGACCCGTTCGCCGAAGACGATCCCGAGGCGGATCGGCGCGAGCTCGCCCGCCCGCTGATCATCGGCGGCGCGCTCACCTCGGCGGCGATCTCTCTCGCCGGCGCCGCCTACGTCGCGTGGCGACGCGCGCGTCCGGGTCGTGCGGCGAGCCCGATGGTCCGGGCCGCGCGCGCCGTCCGCTCCGCCCGCCTGGCAACGACCGGACGGCTCGACTGATGACCGGCCGCGCTGGAGCATCCCGCTGCTCGAGGCCGGACTCGGCCGCGCCATCGGCCGGGGGATCCGACTGACATGCCGATCAAACTGCCCTCCTTCCGGCCCCGCCGCGACGCCTACCCGCCCGACCTCTGGACGAAGTGCCCCTCCTGCGAGGAGATGCTCTTCAACAAGCAGCTCGACAAGGTCCAGCGGGTCTGCCCCTCGTGCGGCCACCACTTCCGGCTCTCCGCCGAGGCCCGCCTTGCGCTGCTTCTCGACCACGGGACGTTCGTCGAGCGCGACGCGGGACTCCAGTCGGTCGATCCACTCGGCTTCGTCGACCAGAAGGCGTACCCCGATCGGGTCGCTGCCGCCCAGCTCGCGACGGGCATGCGCGACGCGGCCGTCTGGGGGACCGGCACGATCGAGGGGCGGCCCGTCGCGATCTGCGTCATGGACTTCGGCTTCATGGGCGGTTCCATGGGCGCGGTCGTCGGCGAGAAGGTCGCCCGGGCCGCCGAGCACGCCCTCGCCCAGCGGCTGCCGCTCGTCATCGTGTCGGCATCGGGCGGGGCCCGGATGCAGGAAGGGACCCTCGCCCTGATGCAGCTGGCGAAGACGATCGGCGCGCTCGAGCGGCTTCGGGCGGCGGGCGTGCCCTACATCAGCATCCTGTCGGACCCGACGACCGGCGGCGTCTTCGCCTCGTTCGCCTCGATCGGCGACGTCAACATCGCCGAGCCGAACGCGCTCATCGGGTTCGCCGGCGCCCGGGTCTCGGCCGGCACGATCGCCCAGGAGCTGCCCGACGGCTTCCAGCGCTCGGAGTTCCTCTTCAGGCACGGCTTCCTCGACCGCGTCGTCCATCGCTCGCGGCTCCGCTCCGAGCTGGCGACGATCCTCGGCTACCTCGTGCCGGTCTCCGGTCGGGACGGATTCGCCGAGGGCCCCGAACCGATCGGCCTGCCGTCGTTCCGGCCGCTG
Organism: Candidatus Limnocylindrales bacterium; assembly: GCA_035709325.1. Taxonomy (GTDB): domain Bacteria; phylum Chloroflexota; class Limnocylindria; order Limnocylindrales; family CSP1-4; genus CF-46. The sequence goes on from DASTEU010000203.1 coordinate 1,648, forward strand.
TCGTTCCTCTCGAACCTCGCCGAGCGCGTCATGCCCGGCGACACCGAACCTTCACCACCGTCGCCCACGAACGGGAACGTCGCGGCATCGGCCGCCTCCCTGCCGCCGGCCGCCCTCGTGCCCCGGATCGCCCGCCCGGGACCCGGTCCGGCGCCGGCCGACCGGGAAGCGGCCTCACCGGCGGCCGCGTCGTCCGTTCCGGATGCGCCAGCTCCGGATGCGCCCGCCCCGAACCGGCCGACATCGGACGGGGCGCGGGTGCCGGGTGCCCCGGCGGATGACGCGGCAGATCGTGAGCCCGGTCGTGGTTGACAGGCTCCTCGGCCGCGGCCGCGACGCCGCCCCGCCCGGGGCCGCGGTCAGCGCGGCCGCGACCGCAGATCCCCGGGAGGCCGTCTGGGCTCGCGTCCAGCAGGCGCGCAACCTGCGCCGACCGCGGACCCTCGAGCTCCTCGCCGAGATGGCCGAGGACTTCGTCGAGATCCACGGCGACCGGCTGTTCGGCGACGACGCCGCGATCGTGACGGGTTTTGCCCGGATCGACGGCCGGCGCGTCGTCGCGATCGGTCAGCAGAAGGGGGCCGACACCGACGAGAACATCCGGCGCAGCTTCGGGATGCCCCATCCCGAGGGTTATCGGAAGGCGATGCGGGCGATGGAGCTGGCGGAGCGGTTCGGGATGCCGGTCGTCACCTTCGTCGACGTGCCGGGGGCCCATCCCGGCGCCGAGTCGGAGGAGCGCGGGATCGCCGAGGCGATCGCCCGCTCGATCGGACTCATGACCCGGCTGCGGACGCCGATCGTGACGATCATCACCGGCGAGGGCGGATCGGGCGGTGCGCTGGCGATCGCGGTCGGGGACGTCGTCGTCGCCCTCGAGAACGCGGTCTATTCGGTGATCAGCCCGGAAGGCTGCGCGGCGATCCTCTGGCGGAGCGCCGACGAGGCGCCGACCGCCGCGCTCGCGATGCGGATGACCGCGGCTGACCAGCAGGCGCTCGGGGTTGTCGACGTCGTCGTCGCCGAACCTGGCGAGGGCGCCCACACCGACCACCACGAGACCGCCCGGCGGCTGCGGACCGTGATCGTCGAGCAGCTCGACCTGCTCGGCCGGATTTCGATCGACGAGCTCGTCGAGGCCCGCTACCGGCGCTTCCGCTCCCTCGGGCCGTACACCGAGATCACGACCGCGCCCGTCCCGCCGCCGGAGCGGCCCGGGATCGGTGATCGCCTGCGCAATCTCTTCGATCCGGGTCGCTGGCCGGCCGGGGCCGGCCGCGACGAGCCGCCCGCCAGGGACGAGGTCTGATCGATGGCCGAGGAGCGGTCCCGCGGGCGGGACGAAGCCGGCAGGGCGCGGGCCTACCTTCGGAACGCCGAAAGCCCGCCCGAGCGCAGTCCGAAGGAGCGGGCCGCCGACCACGCGGCGATCGACCGCCTGGCCGGCGACCTGCTGCCGGCCCTCGTGGCGAAGCTCGGCGCGACCGGGCTCGGCGAGATCGAAGTCCGCGAGGGCTCCTGGCGGGTTCGCGTCCGGCGGCCGGCGAGCGCCGCGGGGCAGGGCCGGCGGTCGGTCGAGCGAGGCCCCCGGGCCCAGCCCGGGCACGCCGGCCACGGCCACGCGCCGGCCGCCTTCGAGGGTCATCGCACGGCCCGCGACACCCGCCCCGGCGCCCACTCCACGAACGGCTCGACGCCGGGCCTGACCGCCGTCGGCCCGGGTGAGACGGGCGGCAGCCCACCCGACGCCTCCGAGGAGAACGACCGTCGGCCCGTGGCCACCTCCCCGGCTGTCGGCATCTTCCAGCCCCGCGACGAGGCCGGTCCGGGAACGCGGGTGCGGGCCGGCGACCGGCTCGGCGCGGTCGACATGCTCGGCGTTCCGCACGAGGTCGTCGCACCGGTCGACGGGCTCGTCGGCAGCCGCCTCGTCGAGGCCGGCCAGCCCGTGGAGTACGGCCAGGAGCTCGTCCTCATCGAGCCCGCGGCATCGGGCGAGGGCTGAGGGTGCTGCGCAAGGTCCTGATCGCGAACCGGGGCGAGATCGCGCTGCGCATCCTGCGGGCCTGCCGGGCGCTGGGCATCGAGGCGGTCGTCGCCTACAGCGAGGCCGATCGCGAGTCGCTCGCGGTCCAGCTCGCCGACGAGGCGATCTGCGTCGGCCCGGCCGACGCGAAGCGGTCGTACCTGTCGGCGCCCGCACTCATCAGCGCGGCGATCGTGACCGGCTGCGACGCGGTCCACCCCGGATACGGCTTCCTCTCGGAGGACGAGGGGTTCGCCGAGGTCGTCCGGGCCCACGACCTGGTGTTCATCGGCCCGCCGCCCGCGGTCCTCGAGCGGTTCGCCTCGAAGGAGTCGACCCGGCGCCTCATGGCGTCTCACGGCCTGCCGACGATCCCCGGCTCGAACGGCATCCTCCGCGACGACGCCCACGCGCTCGAGGAGGGCGAACGCATCGGATATCCGCTGCTGATCAAGCCGGCGGCCGGCGGTGGCGGCAAGGGGATGCGGATGATCCGCACGCCCCGCGAGCTGGAGGCGTCGCTCAACGTCTGCCGCTCCGAGGCGAGGGCCGCATTCGGCGACGATTCGCTCTACCTCGAGCGGTGGCTCGACGAGAACCGCCACGTCGAGGTCCAGATCGCGGTCGACCGCTACGGTCACGGGGTCCACCTCGGCGAACGCGACTGCTCGGTGCAGCGCCGCCACCAGAAGATCCTCGAGGAGGCGCCGTCGCCAGCCCTCTCCGAGGCGGCCCGAGCCGAACTCTGCACCCGCGCGATCCGGGCCGTCGTCGCGGCCGGCTACGAGAACGTCGGCACGCTCGAGTTCCTCGTCGACAACGCCGGCGGCTTCTACTTCATCGAGATCAACTCCCGGATCCAGGTCGAACACCCCGTGACCGAGATGCTGACCGGGATCGACCTCGTCGCGACCCAGATCCGGATCGCCGCCGGCGAGCCGCTCGGCTTCGCCCAGTCCGACGTCGTGACCCGCGGCCACGCGATCGAGTTCCGGATCAACGCCGAGGACCCCGAGCGCGACTTCCAGCCGGGGACCGGCGTCGTCGAGCGGTACCTGCCGCCGGGCGGACCGGGCGTCCGGATGGACTCGCACCTTTACGCCGGCTACGACGTGCCGTCGTACTACGACTCGCTGCTCGGCAAACTCATCGTGTGGGGCCCGACCCGCGAGGCCGCGATCGCCCGCTCCCGCGTCGCCCTGGACGAGCTGGTCCTCGAGGGGCTCGTGACGAACGTGTCGATCCACAAGGCGCCGCTCGCCTCGGACGCGTTCCTCGAGGGGCGAATGACGACGAACCTGCTCGACCGGATCGGGAGCGCCGCATTCCTCGCCGCGGCGGCGCGGGCGGGACCTCGAGCCGCCCGACGCAGCCTGCCGCCCGCACGCTGCAGCCTGCCGCCACGCCGCCGGCCGCCCGCGCGCGGCCGCCCGCCCATGCGGACCTGCAATCACCTCGCCGCGTGATCGGCGCGCCGCGGGGCAAACTGGAGCCATGATCTGGAGCTGCCCGTGACCGAAACGGCGATCGCCGCCCCCAAGCCCACGCTCGAGACCGTGCTCTCGACCCGCGAGATCGAAGCGCTCATCCCGCATCGCTGGCCGATGCTCCTCGTCGACCGGATCGTCGAGTACGACCCCGCCGGAAAGCGGATCGTCGGGATCAAGGGCGTCGCCGCAACCGAGTGGTACTTCCAGGGCCACTTTCCCGGCCTGCCCGTGATGCCCGGCGTCTTCCAGGTCGAGGCGCTGGCCCAGACGATGGCGGTCTACGTCGCCCAGCAGCCGGGCTTCGGCGACCGGATCGGGCTCTTCGCGGGCATCGACGAGTGCCGCTTCAAGCGGATCGTCGTGCCCGGCGATCAGCTCCGGCTCGAGGTCACGATGGACAAGCTCGGTGGGCGGTTCGGGCGCGGCCGGGGCGTCGCCAGCGTCGAAGGCGAGGTCGCCTGCGAGGCGACGCTCAGCTTCATCATCCCGGCCGAAGGAGCGCTTCGATGACCGCCCGCGTCGCGGTCCTGAGCGATATCCACGGCAACGTCGCGGCGCTCGAACAGGTCCGCAAGGCGATCCGTCGCGAGAAGCCCGACGCGGTCATCGTCGCGGGCGACCTCGTGATGAACGGCCCCGAGCCGGCCGCCGCGATCGACGGCGTCCGCGAGCTCGAGGCCGAGGGTGCGATCGTCGTCCAGGGCAACACCGACGTGGCCGTCGCCGACTTCGACTTTGCGGCCGCCTTCCCATGGCTGACCGACGGCGTGCCGGACGCGTTCCGGGCCGCCGCCGAGTGGGCCCACGACGAGCTTGGGGACGACCGGCTGGCCTGGCTGCGTCGGCTGCCGAGCGAACGCCGCATCACGCTCGAGGACACGATGTTCCTGGCATGTCACGCGTCGCCGGGCAGCCAGACCCAGGGCTTCGACCAGGCCCTCGACCCGTCGGTCATCCTCGAGCGGGTCTCGCGAACCGACGCCCGGATCATCTGCTGCGGCCACACCCACCTGCCGGAGGTCCGCGACCTCGGCTGGAAGGTCATCGTGAACGACGGATCGGCGGGGTACGTCTTCGACGGAGAGCCGACCGCGTCGTGGGCCCTCGTCGTCGTCGACGGCGAGACGGTCGAGGCCGAGATCCGCCGCCAGGAGTTCGACACGATGGCCGTCTCGAACGCGATCTCGGCCCGCGGCCTGCCCGGCGACGTCTACCGGGCGGCGACCGTCCGCACGGGGAAGCTGGTGCGATGAGCGCCGCCTCCTGGCCCGCCGAGCCGCGGCGCGTCGTCGTGACCGGGATGGGCATGCTGACCGCCCTCGGCAGCGACGTGGCGTCCACGTGGGCCGGCATGGTCGAGGGCCGGTCAGGGATCCGGACGATCGAGAACTTCGACCCCTCGCGACTCGCCGCCCGCAACGCCGGCGAGGTCCGCGACCTCGATGCCAGCCACATCCTCGACCGCAAGGAGGTCCGGCGGACCGACCGCTACATCCAGCTCGGGCTCGTCGCGACCCGGGAGGCGATGGACCAGGCGGGACTGCCCGAGCGGCTCGAGGGCGAGGAGGCGGAGCGGACCGGGGTGATCCTGGGGACCGGCCTCGGCGGCGTCGGGACGCTCGTGGAGGGCATCTCGAACAACGCGCTCCGCGGGCCCGACCGAATCAGCCCGTTCTTCATCCCGATGGGCATCCCGAACGTCGGCGCCGGCCATGTCGGGATCAGCTTCGGAATGACGGGCCCGAACTTCACGACCGTGTCGGCCTGCGCGACCGGCGGCCATGCGATCGGCGAGGCGCTCGAGACGATCCGCCGCAACGACGCCGACACGATGATCGCCGGCGGCTGCGAGGCGGGCATCTTCGAGCCGCTCGTCGGCGGCTTCGACGCGATGCGGGCGCTCTCGCG
>DASTEU010000204.1:0-2110 GCA_035709325.1 Candidatus Limnocylindrales bacterium
GAACGGCTCGGCGACCGGACGATGACGGCCTGGGCCCAGCACATGCTCGGCGGGGCGCTGATCAGGCTGTACAGGGTCGACGAGGCAGCCGAGCCGATCCGCCGAGCCCTCCGCACTTTCCACGACGCGGGCGATGTGGCCGGGATCGCCCTCGTCCTCGACGATCACGCCGCCGAGGCGGTCGTCCGGGGCGACCTTCCCCGGGCGGCCCGTCTGTACGGGGCGGCCCGGGCCCTCTCGTCCGCGAGCGGCGTCGGCCTCGCCGACTTCATCGACAAGCGCTGGGAGCGGGAGGGACGGCCGAACGCGGCAGCGGCGATGGACCCGGCGACCCTCGATCGCTACGCCGCCGAGGGGCGCGCGATGAGCCTCGACGAAGCCGTCGCCTACGCGCTCGAGATGCCGGTCGAAACCCTGCCGGGGCCGCACGACCACGCCGGAGGGCGACCCGCGTGAACCAGTCCCCGTCGGCCGCGACGTCGCCGGACGTGCCCGGGCCGGCGCCGGCCGTGCCCGGACCGGCGCCGGTGCCGCTCATGCTGCTCGACGACGATCCACGCGACGGCGCCGCCGATCCTGCCCTCGTCGTCCTCACGTGCGCCAGCTGCGGGGCGGCGATGGACGAACGCAAGTGCAAGTTGATCTGCCGCTGCGGATACTTCCTGTCGTGCTCCGACTACTACTGAGCGGGCCGTCCTGCCGATGACGACCGTCCATCCGGAGCCGATCGAGCTCTCGATCGAGACACCGGCCGATCCGGAGATCGCCTGGGAGGCGATCAGCGATCCGGATCGGGTCGCCGAGTGGCTGACCGATGCAACCCCGCTCGGCGAACCGGGCGACCCGTATCGGCTCGACTTCGGCGACAGCGTCGTCGAGGGTTCGGTGGTCAGCGTCGACCCAGGCCGCTCGTTCGCCTTCACGTGGACATGGGACGGCGACGAATCCGCGGGAGGTGAGACGCTCGTGACCTGGACCGTGGAACCGCTGCCGGCCGGCGGGGCGCTGGTCACGCTCGTCCACGAGGGATGGCCGGAAACCACGCCCGACGACACGACCCGCGACGATCATCTCGGGTACTGGCAGGCCTACCTCGAGGACCTGGCGGCGCTGCTCGCCGTCTAGCCGGGCGGGCACACTCGCTACCGAGGCGCAACGGACGCCGGCCGGGCGAGGGGCTAGACTGCGACCCATGACCGCCGAGCCCGCGAGTGCGCCGCGCGAGAAGACCGCGATCCCGAGGAATCCGGGCCGGCGCGATCTCGGGATGAAGGCGACGCTCCTCTTCCCCGACCGCGAGATCGTCGAGAAGTTCTACGTCCCGCTCATCTACACCGCCTGCCGGACCTGCTATTCGGAGCTCGAGCCCCAGGAGATCTTCCGGCGGGCCGTCGCCGGCGAGGTCGACCCGGCCAAGCAGCAGAAGCTGATCCAGGGCGTGATCGAATCGGGCCACGGCTCGACGATCGAGCACATCGTATTCACGTTCGGGATCAGCGGCGTGTCGCGGACGCTCTCGCACCAGCTCGTCCGTCACCGGGCCGGCGTCGCGTTCGACCAGCAGAGCCAGCGCTACGTCACGTTCAAGGGCGCCTCGACGATGCTGCCGACCTCGATCGAGGATGCCGAGCCTGACGTCCGGGCCGGCTACGAGGCCGCGATCGAGGGCTCGATGAACCTCTACGGCGAACTCGTCGGCGCGGGGATCCCGGCCGAGGACGCCCGCTTCGTCTTCCCGAACGCGACCCGGACGAACCTCGTCATGACGACGAACCTGCGGGCGCTCATCCACATGTCGGGGCTGCGGCTGTGCACGATGGCCCAGTGGGAGATCCGGCGGCTCTTCCAGCTGATCCGCCACGAGATCTTCGCCGTCTCGCCCTTCCTCGGCTCGTTCCTTGCCCCGAAGTGCGTCCCGCTCGGCTACTGCGACGAGATGGGCAACCGCGACGAGCACTGCCCGATCCGGCCCCACAAGGACAACGTCCTCGCGGCGTGGGCCGAGAAGTCGAAGGCGGCGAAGGCCGCCGGCCGCGAGCTGCCGGTCCGCTGAGGTGGCGCGGCGCCCCAACGCCGCGGAGCGCGCCGGCTACGTCGGGGAGCGGTTCGA
>DASTEU010000205.1:0-3429 GCA_035709325.1 Candidatus Limnocylindrales bacterium
CGCGGGACGGCTCATCGTCCCCGACCGGCCGGACGGTGGCAGGGATCGGCGCCGCGCGGTGGCGGATGCGGACCTCCGCCCGGAACGGCGCGGTAGGCGCCTCGCCGCCCACGAACGAAACCCGCTCGACGACGAAGGTCCGCGTCTCGAGGTCCTCCCGGCGTCCGAGCTGGATCGTGTTCGTCAGCGGATCGATCCGGCTGACGTAGCGTGGCTCGCCGGCCGCGATCCCGAGGCCCTTGCGCTGGCCGACGGTGTACGCCGGCGCGCCACGATGCTCGCCGATCGGGGTTCCCGCGGCGTCGACGACCGGGCCGGGCGCCTCGCGCCATCCGGCCCGATCGCGGAGCGCGTCGCGGTAGTCGCCGCCCGGCACGAAGCAGATCTCCTGGCTCTCGGGCTTGTCGGCCGTCGCGAGCCCGTGCTCGCGGGCGATGTCGCGGACCTCCGGCTTCGTCAGCTCCCCGAGCGGAAAGCGGGCGTGCTCGAGCTGGTCGCGGCGCAGGCCGTAGAGGAAGTACGTCTGGTCCTTCTCCTCGTCGCGGGCGCGGGCAAGACGCGGCACGCCGTCGTCGCCGACGATCCGCCGGGCGTAATGGCCGGTCGCGACCGCGTCGCAGTCGTAGAGATGGCGGGCCCGTCCGAGCAGCGCGCCGAACTTCACGTACGTGTTGCAGTCGACGCAGGGGCTCGGCGTGCGCCCGTCGAGGTACGCGTCGAGGAACGGCTGGAGGACGCCGGCGTCGAACTCCCGCTCGAGGTTCATGACGTAGAACGGGATGCCCAGTTGGGCCGCGACGCGCCGCGCGTCGTCGGCGGCGTCGAGCGAGCAGCAGCTCTTCTTGAACTCGGAGTACGTGTCGGCGACGTCGTGGAGGCGCATCCAGACGCCGACGGCGTCGTGGCCCTCGCGGGCGACGAGCGCTGCGGCGACCGAAGAGTCGACGCCCCCCGACATCGCGACGAGGATCCGGCTCATGTGGTACGCCGTGCCGGCCGCATGGCAACCCCCGCCACGTGACCCGTCGTGGTCAGCATCGCCAACAGGACCGAGCTGACGCCGACAACCTCAAGGACGGGCGCCCCGAACCAGGCGCCGAAGCCGGCGACCGGAACAAGAAAGCCGGCGACCGATCCGACCGCCGCAAGCAGGCTTTGGCTCGCGAGGCCGCCGGCCAAGCCTCCGGCCAGCGGAGCGATGACCGTGGCAGCACCGGGCAGCAGGAGGGAACCGGCCGATCCGAGCGGCGAGAGGAGCAGCTGCCCCGCGGCCATCGTGAGGAGCCAGAAAGCGACGCTCACCGGGGCGGCGACGATCGCGGCGACCACGGCCTGGCTCAAACGCCGACCCCCTGGCCGAGGGGATCGGCCGCGACCGCCGCGGCGCCGACCCGCATCGAGGCGAGGACGCGCGGCACGACGTCGGCTGCCGTCTCGACCTCCTCGTCGGTCGTCGTCCGGCCCAGGCTGAGGCGGAGCGCGCCGCGGGCCTCCTCGTCGGGATAACCCATCGCCGAGAGGACGTGGCTCACCTCGGTGGAGCCCGTCGTGCAGGCCGAACCGACCGAACAGGCGATCCCCTCGAGGTCGAGCGAGAGTGCGACGGCGGCGCCGTCCGTGTCGCGGGCGATGATCGAGAGCAGGCCCGGAAGACGCTGCTTCGGATGGCCGGTCAGCTCGGCGCCGTCGACGGCCAGGACGGCGCCCTTGAGGCGGTCGCGCTGGCGGCGCAGCCGCTTGACCGTCTCGGTCCGCTCGTCACAGGCGAGCTCGTACGCCGCCGCCAGGCCGACGGCGCCGGCGACGTTCTCGGTGCCGGCCCGCCGGTGGCGCTCCTGCGAGCCGCCCTGTTGCTGGGCCAGGATGTGCGTCCCGTGGCGCAGGAACAGCGCCCCGATGCCCTTCGGTCCCTCGAACTTGTGGGCGGCGATCGAGAGCATGTCGACCGGCAGCTCGCGAAGGTCGATGTCGACGTACGGGGCGGCCTGGACCGCGTCCACTGCGAGGAGGACGCCCTTGTGGGCCTTGACCCGCCTGGTGATCTCGGCGATCGGCTGGATCGTCCCGATCTCGTTGTTGGCGAGCATGATCGTCACGAGGATCGTCCGGTCGGTGATCGCCGCGTCGAGCTCGTCGGGGTCGACCCGGCCGTAGCGGTCGACGGGGACCTCGACGACCTCGAACCCGAACCGGGCGAGGTGCTCGAGGGTGTGCCCGACCGCGTGGTGCTCGACCGGCGAGGTCACGATCCGGTGGCCGCGACCCTTGCCGGCCCACGCGGCACCCTTGATCGCGAGGTTGTTCGCTTCGGTGCCGCCCGAGGTGAAGACGATCTCGCGCGCCTCGGCGTGGAGACGCGCGGCGACCCGCTCGTGGGCTTCGTCGAGCGCCGCCCGGGCGACCCGCCCGAAGCTGTGGGCCGACGACGGGTTGCCGAATCCGTCGGTCAGGAACGGCAGCATCGCGTCGAGCGCCTCGCGCCGAAGCGGCGTCGTCGCGGCGTGGTCGAGGTAGATCGCCATGGGCGGCGATTGTACGCCGTCGCCCACGTCGGACCGCCGTTCCCTGCCCGCCCCGGGCCAGCAGCGGGCGGAATTGGTCGCAATTACCAACCCGTGTGGCGCTGACGCAGAATCCCGGCGACCCACGTCCTCGGGCTGGCTCCGTTGAGCCTGCCGACCGCCGCCTCGAGCCGTCCGGGGCCTCTGATTCACACGTACCACCACAGGGATTGGTATCTGAGACGAGGGGATCTCGGACCGCTGTCACGAGCCCGATAGGCGGCCGCAATGCCGGTGGAGGGACGGCCGGATCGACGGAAACCCGCCGTGGGCGAGACTTGACGCGACCCCCCAGAAGGAGGTGCCCCGTGCAGACCGCCACGCCCACGACCCAGCGCCCAGGCATGACGACCGACTCGCCGGTCGACGACGCCACCTACAACCTGGTCGCGGCGCTCGCTTCCAAGCTCGAAGCGATCGACACGTACAAGAAGTTCTCCGGCGACGGTCGCTATGACGCCCTCTGGCAGCGCTTGGCCGAAGACGACAAGCGCCATGCCGAGCGGCTCCTGGACGAGCTCCGGAGCTGCCTCAATCCGAACCGCTGACGGCTCCCGCCGTCGGCGGGACTCTCCCCTCCGCTGATACGCGGTCGACCTCCGTCGGCCGCGTATCGATTCGTGGCGGGTGGCCGTCAGGCGACCGGCTCGTCAGTCCGGAGGGCGTCCGCGTCGCGGCCCCGCTCGCGGCGGCGATCGTGCTGCGGGAGGGTCCGCTTCCGCAACCGGATCGATGCGGGCGTCACCTCGACGAGCTCGTCGGCCACGATGAATTCGATCGCCGACTCCAGGGTGAGCGGCCGCGGCGGCGTCAGGCGCAGCGCCTCGTCGTGGGCGTGGGTCCGGATGTTCGTGAGCTTCTTCTCCTT
>DASTEU010000206.1:0-4702 GCA_035709325.1 Candidatus Limnocylindrales bacterium
GGAGCGGGCGTCGTCGACGCCGACCGCCTGGCCCGTGAGGTCACGGCGCCCGGCGAACCGGCCCTCGCGGCCGTGATCGAGCGCTTCGGGGACCGGTTCCGGCGGGCAGATGGGACGCTCGACCGGGCGGCACTCGGCCGACTCGTCTTCGGCGATCCGCTCGCCCTGCGCGACCTCGAGGCGATCGTCCACCCTGCCGTCCGGCCTCGGATCGAGGGTGCGGTCGCTGCGGCCGAGGCGGCCGGAGCGGAGGTCGTGGCGGTCGAGGCGATCAAGCTCGTCGAGGCGGGCTACGCGGCGCAGTGCGACGAGGTCTGGCTCGTGACGTGCGACCCGGCCGCGCAGCACGAGCGGCTGCTCCGGCGGGGGCTCTCGGCGGAGGATGCCGAGGCCCGGATCAGTGCGCAGGACGATCTCGCGACGCGCCTCCGCCCGTCCGCGACGCGGGTGATCGACACGAGCGGCCCCAAGGAAGACTCGCGGGCTCGGGTCCTGGCGATGCGCGAGGCCGCGCTCGCCGCCCACCGCGCAGACAGGGGCAGGCACCGTCGCTGATGCGTGGGCCGCCCGGCCCGCCGATGCGGGCCGGGCGGCAGGGAGGCGCGCCGGGTCAGCGGCGCGGGGAGAGGCGCCGATCGTGCGGACCGCCCGGGCGTCGGATCGTGCCGACGGGGGCGGCTCGCGCCTACGGGGCCGGTGACGCGCCCGCGCCGGGCGACGCAGACGGCGCCGCGCTCGGCGACGCCGACGGGGCCGGGGTCGGTGTCGGGCGCGGCGTGGGGATCGGGCCGTTGCCGGGCGGGAAGACCTCCGGCACGGGCAACCCGTATTTGCTGATCAGCATGTTCGTCGTGGCCCCGAACGCGGACGCGTCGACGAACCGGACGTCGCTTTCGGGTCGCATGACGAGACTGAACGTCGCGGTCCCGGAGGCCTGCAGGTGGGAGATCTCCTCGGCCACCGCGAGCGTTGCCTTGATCACGTAGTACGTGCTCGTGCGGGCCAGGATCACCATGTTCTGGTAGGTGATCTTCGAGGACCGGTCGGTGTAGTAGGTGCCTTCGGTCAGGAGGTCCTGGGGCACGTTGACGGTCGCGCTCGTGATGATGTCGACGGTCATGCCGGGTTGGAGCAGGCCGCCGACCGCCCGGTCGTCGGGCACGGTGAGCGACACCGCCCGCCAGTTCTCGGATGCCTCGGTGATCGTCTCGCCCGGGTCGAGAATCGAGAACTGGCCGCCGGTCACCGTCGAGGCGAGCATGTTCTGGGTGAGCATCTGGCCCTGGAAGGCCGAGACGGCCAGGACGTGGCCGATGACCTGGTCGGGCTGCTTGATGACGATCGCGTCGGAGTTCGTCGCATCGAGCGGAATCTCGCGAACCTCGACGTCGGCCGGCTCGACCGGCTTGCGGGCCGGGATCGGGCGGGTCGCGACCACGACCGCGACCTTCGCGAGCGCCCCCTGGCCGGCCTGCTGCTGAGCCTGGTTGATGACGTAGAACGCGGCGCCGCCGGCGACGATCGCGAGGACGATGCCGATCACGACGATCCAGCGGCCGCGCTTCGACGGGTCCCGGTATTCCATCTCCATGGGGTTCTGCCTCCCTCGTCGACCGGCGCGGGTTCGCGGCCCGATCGCGGATTGCGGTGTGCCGTGCCCGTGCGGCTAGTTCCAGGGCACCAACCGCGCCACCTGACCGCGGCGCAGTCGCCAGTCGTTGGGATCGGGGATGACGGGGGTGATCGCGTAGGCGCTCACCGTGTTGATGTTGATCGACGCGATGCGCATGACCGCGAAGCCGACGATGTCGACGTAGTCCTGGGCGCTGCTGTCGCCGGTCGCGACGTCGACCCAGAGCTGAAGGAGGTGAGTGACCGGTCGCGGCGTGCTGTCGCCGTTCAGGCCGGTCGCACGGACGACGAAGCGGTATCGGCCGGGGGCCATCGTCCCGGTGTTGATCGTGAGGGTCGAGACGGCGCCGCTCGCGGTCGGGGTGATGTTGCTCGGGCTGAACGACGTCGCGCCGATGCCGGCCGGCAGCGGTCCGTCCAGGGAGAGGTCCACCCCGGCCCCGTAGGCCGCCCCGATCCGCTTGAGCTCGAGTTCGAACGCGACGCTGTCGCCGACGTTGGCCGCCGGCTGGATCGTGGCATCGGCGGTCATCGAGAAGTCGCGGTTCACCGTGCCGACCCTGATCGTCATCGGCTCCCACTTCGTCGTGAGGTACGGGCTGCCGGCCTGGCCCTGGATCCAGAGCGTGTAGACGCCCTCCGCGGCCCCGGCCGTCGTCATGTTCTGGAGGTCGACCGTCGTGCCGGACCCGAGCGATGGCGTGACCGGGTTCGGGCTGTAGGTCACCGGCGTGGCCCCGCCGGCGAGCGTGCCCAGGACCATCGGGTTGTTCGGATCGAGCGCGTCGGGCAGCGTCGAGAGCGTCACGACGCCGCTGAACGCCTGGTTGCGCGACACCTTGATCGAGCCGGCCGCTGCGACGGTTCCGGTCGTGGGCATGGCGATCGCCGATGGCCGCGTCATCGTGAAGTCGGGGATCGCCATGACGTTGCCCGGGTAGACCGCGATGAGCACCTCGTCGCCCGGGACGAACCGCTTCACGACCTCGTCGATGACGATGCCGGTCGAGTTGCCGCTCATCGTCGCGACCTGGTCGTTCGGGTCGGGCGGCGTCGTCGCGGGCGGGAACTGCGGCCCGGGGTAGCCGCCGGTGGCGACCCAGTTCGCCTCCATCGCCTTGAGCGTCGTCGAGCTCGTCGAGGCGGTCACCCCGTTGTAGTACAGCTGGGTGCCGGCTGCCTGGAAGTTGCGGATGTCGAGGGCGATGAAGCCCCGGAAGTCGGCGCCGTTGTTGGGCTGGGCGCCCTGGCCCAGGATCGCCACGACCGGGCCGTGGTTCGTCGGATCGCTGCCGGGGTTGGCACTGTCGAAGGCGGCGCCGGCGTTCGGCTCGGCCCGCAGGGCGGCGTCGGTCTCGGTGCCCAGGCAGGCCGTATTGGCGGTCGCGAAGAAGTCCATGAACTCGGTCTGGTTGCCCGGGCAGGGCGCGACCGCGCCGGCCGCCGGACCCGGCGGGTTCACGAAGCGGCGGACGGCGACCGGCAGCATGTTGCCGTTCGTCATGACCCGAGCCTGGCCGCCGATCGTGCTCTCGTTCAGCCCGACGATCCGGCCGAACGTGTACCCGACGTTGTTCTGGACGGCAACCCGGATCTCGCTGTTCGTGATCAGGATGCCGTTGACGAGGTGCTCCGGGTCGCCTGCGTGACCGGCCGCGTAGACCGGCGCGACCGGTGGCAGGGCCGGCGCGACGCCCGACGGCGAGCGGCCGAAGTTGGCTGTCAGGACCTCACGGGCGCGGGCGTCCGCCTGGGTCGTCGTCTCACCCCGGATGAGGGCGCTGGCCGCGGCAAGGGCGGCCGCGTCGGCGGCGTTCTGGAGGAACCGCCGTTCGCTGTAGAACCGGCCGACGTCGAAGGCCAGCCCGGCCGCGGCGAACAGCACGGTGATCGAGAGGGCGAAGATGACGAGGACCTGGCCGTGGTCGGGCCGGCCGGTCCTGGCGGCGCGGGCCGTCAATTGATGACCATCGTGACTTCGCCGGTCAACACCATGCGGCCCCCGCCGTCTTTCGGCAGGAACGTCGAGATCAGGGGGATGATGAGGTCCTGGTGGTAGACGACCCGGACCGTGAGCTCCTGGCCCGTGCGCGGGTCCGATTCGGTCACGCCGCCCGGCAGCGCGTAGCTGATGACGAGGTCGCCGTTCGTGTACGTCGTCCCGCTCTGGGACCACGTCGAGCCGGTCGTGAACCATGGCGCGGTGGTCCCGAGCATGTTCATCGAGCCGAGGACCGTCGACTTGATCGAGTCGTTGCGGGCGAGGTCGTTCAGCGCCTTCGAGGTCGACCGGTCGTAGACGTAGATCGTGCCGAGGCGGGCCGCGTCGCGGCTGGCATTCGTGATCGTGACGTACGTGTTGAAGATGAAGCCGAACTGGATGATGCCGAGCAGGATCAAGAAGAGCGGCATGAGGATCAGTGAGAACTCGACGAGGCTCTGACCCTTCTCCGCTCGCGCGGGGCCGGCGACCCGGCGACTCCTGGCGTTGAACGTGACGCGCACGAACCGTGCGACCTCCGAATCCGAATCCGCTGGACGAGGTCCAGTCTCGGCGGGCCGGGGGAGGTCCGGTATGACTCGTTCGTCCCCCCTCGTGTACCCCTGCCGTACGCAGGCGGCCAGCGGCGAGGCCACGGCCGGGAGCCGGGCACGCGGGGTTTCGGCGTCGAACGCCTGTTCGATCCGGCGCCTCGCCGTGGTATGCTCTCGGGCCATGCCGGACTTCCGATTCGTCGCCCCGTTCCAGCCGACGGGCGACCAGCCGCAGGCGATCGAGAGGCTCGTCGACGGGCTTCAGCGGGGTGTCCGCCACCAGACGCTCCTCGGCGCGACGGGCACCGGGAAGACCGCGACGCTGGCCTGGACGATCGAGCGCCACCAGAAGCCGACGCTGGTCCTGGCCCACAACAAGACGCTCGCGGCCCAGCTCTACGCGGAGTTCCGCGAGTTCTTCCCGGACAACGCGGTCGAGTACTTCGTCAGCTACTTCGACTATTTCCAGCCCGAGGCCTACCTGCCCCGGAGCGACACGTACATCGAGAAGGACAGCTCGCGCAACGACGAGATC
>DASTEU010000207.1:0-13447 GCA_035709325.1 Candidatus Limnocylindrales bacterium
GCGACGCCGTTCCGCTCCAGGATGATCTTGCCGAGGACCTCTGCCGTCGAGCCCGGATCGGAGATCGCGAAGCGCTTGCCGGCGAGGTCGGCGATCGTCTGGATGTCGCCGCTCGCGATGAGGACGTCGGTGCCCTTGGCGACCGGGCTGCTGATGATCTTGATGGGAGCGCCGTTCTGCCACGCGAGGTAGGCGCTGTCGCCGCCGGTCATGACGATGTCAGCATCCCGGCTGAGCAACGCGCGGGTCGCGGTCGTCGATCCCGGGTAGGGGATGACCTCGACCTCGAGGCCCTCCTCCTCGAAGAAGCCGTTGTCGAGGGCGAAGTACACGCCGACGGTCGAGATCGCGGGGGGCGATGTCGGAAGACCGTAGCGGACCTTCGTCATTGCGGCCTCCGACGGCGGGGCCGAGGACGCGGCCGGCACCGACGCGGTCGTGCCGGGACTCGCGACGGACGGGGACGGGGTCGCTGCCGGGCCGCAGGCCGCGGCAACGAGGGCCGCGGCGACGCACATCGCCGCGAGGGGCTTCCAGGACGGTCTCATCGTGTGCCTCCTCCATCGATCCTTCCGCGGTGGCAGTCGCCACCGCTGTCCGGCCTACGTCGCACGCTCGGTCTCCTTCCAGGTTGCGAACCGAGCCTCGAGTGCACGCGCTGCCGCTGTCAGGGCCAGACCCAGGGCGATCAGCGTGATGACGGGGACGAAGAGCTTGGCCGTGGCGAAGCTGTTCGAGAAGACGATGATCAGGCCGCCGAGCCCGCTCAGGGCGGTGAAGAACTCGGCGACGACGATGCCGATCACGGCCCGGCCCACCGCCAGGCGCATGCCGGCCATGATGAACGGAACGGCCGCCGGCAGGACGACCTTCGTCATCACCTGCCGCTCGGATGCCCCGAAGGCCCGGACGACGTCGACCATCCCCCGACTCGTGTTCCGGACGCCGGCGAACGTGTTGATCACGATCGGGAAGAAAGCCGACAGGATGACAATCACCACTTTGGCCTGGAGCCCGAGGCCGAACCACAGTTGGATCAGCGGGATGAGGGCGACCGACGGCGTGTTGTAGAGAGCCGTGACAAACGGGTCGAGGGCGTGGTAGACGGTCCGGAAGCGGCCCATCAGCAGGCCGATCGTGATACCCGAAACGATCGAGACGGAGAAGCCGATCGCCAGGGCGCTGACGCTCTGGATTGTGGCCGTGAGGAGCTGGCCGTTGCCGATCAACTCGGCGAAGGCGCCGACGACCGCGGTCGGATAGCTCAGGAAGATCGGGTTGAGCGATCGCCCGTAGAGCTCCCAGGCAGCCAAGAACAGGCCGACCGTGACGACGCGGATCACGATCGGGTGCCGGCCCAGCCAGAAACCCTGCTCGGCCGGCGGCTTCAGCCCGCGGATCAGGCCGTCTGCGCCCACTCGTGGGGCGGCGTCAGTCGGACTGGAGGTTCGCCTGGTCCGGATGATAGTAGTCCGTCCTTTCCGTGAGGATTTCGTTGACCTGGCGGCGAACGCCGCTGAACTCAGGCAGCTCCCGGGCCTTGACTTCGTAGCGAGGCTTCGGCAGATCGACCGGGACCTCGCCGACCGGGCGTCCGGGTCGGGCACTGAAGACGAGGATCCGGTCCGAGAGGTAGATCGCCTCCTCGATGCTGTGGGTCACGAACAGGATCGTCGCCCCGGTGAGGTCGGCGATCCTGAGCAGCTCGTCCTGGAGCAGCGTCCGCATCTGGGCATCGACCGCCCCGAACGGCTCGTCCATGATCAGCAGCTCGGGCTGCGTCGAGAGCGCCCGGGCCAGGCCTGCCCGCTGCTGCATGCCGCCCGAGATCTGGTGCGGAAAGTGGTGCTCGAAGCCCGTCAGGCCGACGAGCTCGAGGTACCGCCCGGCCGTCGCCCGCCGCTCCGACTTCGGGACGCCCTGAAGCTCGAGACCGAGCTCGACGTTGCTCAGGACGCTTCGCCACGGGAGGAGCCCGTAGTTCTGGAAGACGAGACAGCGGTCCGGCCCCGGCGGCCCGGCCGGATGGCCGCCGATGTCGATTTCGCCGCCGGTCCGGTCCTCGATACCGACGACGATCCGGGCGAGCGTCGTCTTGCCACAGCCGCTTGGCCCAAGGACCGAAACGAACTCGCCCTTGCCGACGCGCAGCGAGACGTCGTCGAGGACGAGCAGGCCCAGCGGTCCTTCCGGGGAATCGTGGAAGAAGACCTTGCGCAGGCCTCGGATGTCAAGCGCGGAACTGTCTGGCATACCCCTCCATGATCGCGGCGGCATAGCGGATTCCGGCGATGTAGTGCTCCTCGGTGACGAACTCATCGGTCGCGTGCGTGCGCGCGCCGGGCGGCCCCACCCCGGTCTGGATGCCGGGCAGCCCGAGCCGCCGGCCGAGCCATGCCCCCTGGCGCCCGGCGTACTCCTCGGTCGGCTTGACCATCGCGTCGCCGTAGACCTCGCGAGCGGCATCGACGAGGACATCGACGATCGGGTCGGTCGGATCTGTCCGGGCCGTCTCGACAGAGGCCAGCACCTTGATCGCGACATCGGCGAATCCGTGCTGATCGAGATGCGCCCGCAGCTGGCCGAGGACCGTCTCCGGCTCCTGGTCCGGAACGATCCGGAACTCGAGCTTGGCCGCGGCGCTCGAGGGGATTACCGCCTTCATCCCGGGGCCGGTGTAGCCAGCGTCGAGACCGGACAGGGCCAGTCCCGGCTGGAACAGGAGCCGTTCGAGGGCGGCCGTTCCTTCCAGGCCGAGAAGGAAGCCGTCCACCCCGGCCTCCCGGATCCAGGCCGATCCGTCCCAACCCATGTCCGCCATCATCCGGCGATCGGTCTCATCGGCCGGCCGGATCGGGTCCTCGAAGCCGGCGATCGCGACCCGCTCGTCCGGCCTCTTGATCGAGGCGAGGGCCCACACCAGCCGCCAGGCCGGGGTCGGGTAGATCCGGGCGGCCGCCGAGTGGAGCTCGCGGGCGGCGCCCGGGACGTGGAGCTCGATGAAGAGCATCCCGCTCGTGCCCAGGCCGATCTTCGGCCGGCCGCTCGGATCGATCGCGCCATCGAACGAGAGGACGGCGTCGGCGGCGAGCGACCCACGGGCCACCTCCAGGAATTCCGGGAGGTTGTTGCTGCCGGCCTCCTCCTCGCCATCCAGGATCAATGTCAGCCCGCACGGCGGCTGCCCACGGACCTCGCGGAACGCGATGGCCGCGTTGACGAGGGCGAGGACGTTGGCCTTGGCGTCCGTCGAGCCGCGGCCGTAGATCCGGCCGCCCTGGCGGACCGCGCCGAACGGCGGGAACGACCAGGCAGCGACCGGCTCGGGCGAGATGACGTCATAGTGGCTGTAGAGGAGCAGGCGCGGGGCGCCCGGCGGGCCGTCGATCGTCGCGAGGACGACCGGGGCGCCATGCCCCGGCTCGACGAGCTCGGCCTCGAAGCCACCCTCGCGGAGGACGCCGGCGATCCACGATGCGCAGGCCCGGACCTCGTCGAGCTCTCCGGTCCGGCTTGGCAAGCGGATGAACTCCGAGAGGAGATCGATCAAGTGCTCGGCGTTCCGATCGACGTGCGCGACGACGTCCTCGAGGCCGGCCGGCGCCGGCCGCGATCCCAGGGCGGTCACGGATCGACCTGCCCGCGGAGGCCGCGGAGGATTGCCTCCGGCGTCACCGGCAGGGTCGTGAACCGGAGTCCGGTCGCCCGGGCGACCGCGTTGGCGATCGCCGGCATCACCGGCGGCAGGCAAGCCTCGCCCATCCCGTGGACCTCGGCCACCTCCGGGTCCTCGAGGATCGTCGACGTCAGCTGCCTGGGCATATCGCGAGTCGCGGCGATCTGATAGTCGGCCAACGACCCGTTGACGAGCTGACCGCCGTCGAAGACGAGCTGCTCGAACAGTGCCTGGCCGAGGCCGAACGTCACGCAGCCGTCGACCTGGAGCTGGGCGCCATCGGGATCGACGACCCGGCCCGCGTACGTCCCGGCGTGATAGCGGAGGAGGTCGATCCGGCCGGTCTCGAGGTCGACCTCGACCTCGGCCGCGCCAACGCCCGGCGTCCAGTGGACGGAGCCCGTGCCCTGGCCGGTCTCCGGATCGAGGCCGCCAAGTCTCCGGTAGCGGCCCTCGCCGATGAGGTTGCCCATCCGGGCCCTGCGGATCGCGTCGCCGTAGCCGATCGACCTCGCCGGCACGCCTCTAACGCCGACCTCGCCGTCGTGGAATTCGAGGTCCGAGGCGGCGACCTCGAAGAGATCGGCGACGATCTCCGCCAGTTGGGTCCGGACGGCGGCGCTCGCGTCCGCCACCGCGGCGCCCATGGCGAAGGTGGACCTGCTGGCACTCGTCATCTGGTCGAACGGCGTCACGTCGGTGTCGACGCCGGCGACGTTCACCCGGTCGAACGGCAGGGCGAGCGCCGCGGCGGCGATCCGGGTGAGCGTGGTCCCGATCCCCTGGCCCATGTCGACCGACGAGGCGAGGACGTCGAGGCTGCCGTCGTCGCCGAGCTTGACCACAGCCGTCGAGATCGACGGGATGATCGTCGCCTTGACGGCGCAGGCGACTCCCGTCGCCCGGACCTTGTGACCGCTCCGGACCGGGGCCGCGCCGGCGTCCCAGCCGATGGCGCGACCGCCGTCCTCGAGGAGCTCCCGGAAGCGGCTGTCGTGGAACACTTCGCCCGTGCTGTAGGTCTGCCCGTCGACGATGACATTGCGGAGGCGGAGCTCCAGCGAGTCCATCCCGAGGTGCTCGGCAATGTGGTCCATCTGCCGCTCGTGGGCCCAGGTCGCCTGCGGGAACCCGAAGCCGCGGAACGCGCCGGCCGGCGGCCGGTTCGTATAGACGGCGTGGGCGTCGACGGAGACATGGTCGATCGCGTATGGCCCGGCCATGCCGACGCCGCCGTATCCCGCAACCCGCGGCCCGATGTCGGCATAGGCCCCGGTGTCGAACCAGCAGGTGACCTCGCGCGCGGTGATCCGGCCGTCGCGCCGGACGCCCGTCCGCATCGAGATCCGCGAGGAGTGCTTCGTGATCGTGACGAACTCCTCCGACCGCTCGAGCCGGATGCGGACGGGTCGCCCGACCGCCCGCGACAGGAGGGCGGCGAGGGGCTCCAGCTTGGCGTGACCCTTTCCACCGAAGCCGCCGCCGAACGGCGGCACGATCACTCGAACGCGGCTGGCCGGGATCCCGAAGAGCTCGGCCAGCTGGGTCCGGATGCCGTAGGGCGTCTGGGTCCCCGTCCAGGCGGTGATCCGGCCGGCCCCGACGAGGACGACGCTCGTGTGCGGCTCGAGTGGGACGTGCTGGGCGGCCGGCGTCTCGAAGACGTCCTCGACGATCTCGTCGGCCTCGGCGAATCCGGCCTCGATCGATCCTTTCCGGAGCCGGAAAGTGCTGCAGACGTTCGAGCCCGCCGGGCCGGCCGCGAAGCCGTACGTGCCCGGCGCCCGCTCCGAATCATGGATGAGGGCCGCTCCCATCGCCAGCGCCGCGTCGAGGTCGACGACCGGGGGCAGCGGCTCGTACTCGATGTCAATCAGCGCGGCGGCCTCGACAGCGAGATCCGGATCCGCCGCCACGACGGCGGCGACCGGTTCGCCGACGTACCGGACCTTGTCGATCGCGAGTGCCGGCTGGTCGCGGTAGACCGGGCCGAATGTGATCGGGCGGCCGAACCCCTGGGCGAGCTCCGCTCCGCCGACGGCGAGGGCGACGCCCGGCAGCGCGGAGGCTCGGGTCGTGTCGACGTGGACGATCCGGGCATGCGCCTCGCGGCTCCGGACGATCGACGTCTGGAGCGTCCCGGGGGGCGCGACGTCCTGGACGAACGCCAGCCGGCCGGTCGCCCGGGCCGGCCCGTCGATCGTCCAGGAACGACTGGTCATCGTCCGGACCGCGTCAGGCCTACCGCCCGCCGACCATCTCGACGAACTGCTCGCTGACGTCGCCGCGCTGGTTGAGGAACCATTCGAGGTCGCTGTCGACCCAGTAGTCGACACCGTCGACCGGCTCGACGTAGTCCGGGAGGCCTTCGGTGTCGACGTCGTTCCTGGCGCTCGTCTCGAGCATGACCGTCTCGTACGTCGTCGCGCCGGGCTGGCTCGCATACCAGTTCATGAAGACCTGGGCGGCGTTCGGGTGGGGTGCGCCCTTCGGCGACATCAGGACACTGAAGCCGCTCGTAAGGTAGCCCGGCCCGTCCTCGGGCAGGACCGCCACGAGGTTGAACCCCTCGGCCTTGAACCGCTCGACCTGGGACTGGATCGAGCCGAGGATGATCGGGTAGTCGCCGCGGGCGGCCCACTCGACGAGCTGCGCGTTGTCGGCCGTGAACGTGACGTCCTGGCCGACATAGAGGTCCTCGACGAAGTCCATCCCCTTGTAGTTGAAGATCCCGTGGGCCGCACCCTGACCGGGCGACGGGGCGGTGATGTCGGCCGACGCGATCTTGCCCTTGAATTCGGGCTTGAGCAGGTCGTCCCACGTCCGGATCGACGTCGGGTCGACCTCGTCGGCGTTGACCTGAATCCAGCCGAAGACGTACTGCGAGCCCATGAACATGTACTGCTTGTCCGGGTCGTACCAGTTGATCGAGCCGTTCCGCCACTGGGCGCCGTCGGTCACGGCGGGCAGGATGAGCTTCGGGGCGATCGGCTCGAGAATCGCCTTCCAGTCGACGAACAGCTCCTGGGCACCGCCGAGCTTGCCGTCCATCGTCACGTTGCCGGCGGCGACCTCCTGCTGCATCCGGGCCGACAACTCGGAACCGGACGCGCCGATCCATTCGAGGGTGATCCCGGTGTCGCGCTGGAACGCCGCGGCCATCGCCTCCGCAAGGAAGGCCGGTCCGCCGATCGCGACGCTGCCTTCCTCGCGGGCGGCGGCGAGGACGGTCTCCCAGGCTTCGCCCCCACCCGCCTGCCAATCCGACGGAGCTCCGCTGGCAGGAGCACTTGCCGGTGGGACGCTGCCGGTACCGGTCCCCCCACACGCGCCGACGAGCAGACCCACGGTAGCGACGAGGATCAGGATTCGGTGACGCATCCGACTTCCCTCCGCGGTTGCGGCCGACGGCGAGGCGAAAGATTCCCGTTCGCCTCCGAACGTGCGGCGTAGTCCAGTATGTGGAACACCGGTTCAGATTGACTTGCTCAGTGCATCGTAGGTGGTGGGGTCAAGAACGACTGGCCCTCCGCGGGGCCCATGACGGCGCCCGTCGCCAGTGCCATGACGTCGCGTCGCAGTACTGCCCGGACGCCGCACATCCCGCCGTTGACGAGCTGATTGATCCGAACGTCGACGGCCGCGCTGCACAGGGCGTAGGCGTCCGCGCGCGTCATCGATCCGGTTGCCGCGAGCAGCTCGACCATCGCCGCCACGGCCGCCGCCGCGGCCTCTTCGACGGTCGGGGCCGCGCCGATCGTGATCCAGCCCTCGGCCGTCTCCGCGATCGGGTCGGCCAGCTGGAGGCGCGGCTGGACGAGGTCGAATCGGAGGCGGGCCGTCAGCGCGCACTCGACGGCCGTGACGCAGACTTCGCCGTCGCCCTGCGCCGCGTGGCCGTCGCCGCAAGAGAAGAGGGCGTCCGGCACCTGGATCGGGAGGTACAGCGTCGAGCCGGCCGTCAGTTCGCGGCAGTCGATGTTTCCGCCGTGGCGACCCGGCTCGATCGTCCGGACGTCCGCTCCCGATGGCGCAACACCCATCACCCCGAGGAACGGCCGGATCGGGATCGTCACCCCGGCCCCGAACCGGATCGCGTCGACGCCCTCGAGATCGAGAAAGCGGAGGTACGGGTCGAACCCGCGGAGAACGCCGGCTCCCGGGCGCTGCAGAATGAACCCCCACGGCCCGGTCGCGATCTCTTCCACGTGAACGGCGAGCCAGTCGCCGGGCCGCGCGCCGCGGACCGCGATCGGCCCGGTCAGCGCGTGGAGGCGCGAGAAGTCAAAGGTGTCGAGCGCATCCGGCCCCATCCCAGGGGCGAGCTGTCCGTCGTCGCCGGTCCGCGTCTCGACGACGACCCGGTCCCCGGGCTCGACCGTCAGGGCCGGGGGCAGTCCCCCGCTCCAGGCAAAGTGGACCGCGTTGTCGGTCGCGGCGAGGCGATGGACGGCAACGGACACGGCGGCCTCCCGGGTGGCGAACGCGGCGTTGACGGCCGCGGCACTGTCTAGTTCAGGCGGAACCGAGCCACGGCCGTACCCGTGTGCCATTCGGGGATCGCCTCGTACGCGATCAGCTCGAGCGGCCGGTCCGCCACGACACCGGCGATCGTCAGCCAGTTGCGGATCTCCTGGGCGCCGTTACCTGCAACGTCGATCACCTTGTCCGACGTCCACTCCGAGAGGAAGCCGGGAGCGTCACCCTGGCTCAAGCGGTCGACGAGCATCCGGTCGAAGTCGTCGTTGATTTCGCCCCGCTCGCCGATCTCGACGGGGAATTCCTGCTCGTGGCCGTAGCGATCGCCCGGTGGCCGGCGCAGGAACGCCTGGCGAGCTGGCGAGCCCACCCAGTGCGACAGCCCGCCCGTACCGATCACGACGATCCGGCCCTCGCCGCCGGCTCGGATCGCGTCGCCAAGCTTCGTCCCGACCTCGTGGCTGCGGCCCATCGTCGGCAGCGGCGGCCGGCTGCAGTTCTGGACCATCGGCACGATCGGCACGTCGAAGCGGGGCGTGATCAACGTCAGGGGGCAGACGAAGGAGTGGTCGATCTTCATCTCCTCGGAGTAGACCAGATCGACGCCCCGCTCGAATGCGCCGGCCAGGATCGCCCGGGCGAAACCCTGGTGAAGCGGCACATCACACTCCGGGAGCCCGGCGTCGCCGATCCCGTGGGCCGACGGGCTGACGCCGATGACGAAGGGCGGCAGCATCGTCAACGGGTAGATTCGGCCGTGATCGGTCGCGAGGATGTAGATCGCGTCAGGGGCGAGGGCCTCGATCTCGCGGCGAATCGTGTCGAAGCCGGCGTAGATCCGGTCGCGCTGCCCGGGATCGGCCTTGGCTTCGTGGCTGATGATCAGACCGGCGTGCGAGCACGCGTACGCTCCGACGATCTCCATGGCTCCGTCCTCCTCACGCCTCGGACCGCGCTCCCGGGTGGCCGAGCCTTTGTATACCGCTGCACTCTAATCATCCACCGGCCGACCCGTCAAAGCCTCGGTCGAGGCCGGCCCTTCTCCGGTCCGCCCGGGCCCGGGTGGGCCGCCGACCCGGCACCGGGACCGGCCCTCCTGCCGGCGCTCCGGCCGGCCGAAAGACGGGCGTCGCTCAGAAGCATCGCGGCGCCGACGAGGACCGCCGCCGTCACCGCCAGCAGCCCGAGGCTGGCGGCGAACGAGCCGACGAGGTCCCGCGCGGCGCCCGTGACGACCGGCCCGGTAGCTGAGATCAGGTACCCGACACCGAGCATCAGGCCGGTCAGCGGCCCGACGTCGGCAGCCTGGGCCGAGGCGTCGAGCGGGAGCGTCAGGGCAAGCGAGAAGAGGGCCCCGAGGGCCACGCCGCTGACCGCTACCCAGAGCAGGGCGGCCCCGGGCGCGAGGAGGAATCCGAGACAGCAGACGAGCGTCGCGATGGCGCAGCCGACGAGGTACTGGCGACGCGAGCCCACCTTGTCGGCCAGCCAGCCGAAACCCAGCGATCCCGGCAGGCCGAACGCGATCATGACCGCGACCAGGTTGCCCGCCTCGGTCTCGGGCCAGCCCCGCTCGATATACACCGCAGGGAGCCAGGTCGCGAGCCCGAAGAAGAGGAGCGACTGGAGCGAGAAGATCGCGACGAGCAGCCAGGTCGTCTGGCTCCGCCACGGAACGCCGCGAGGGCGGGTCGCCGGTGGCGGCGCGGCGACCGCTCGGGCGGTCAGGACGAGCCAGCCGGCAGCCGCCGCGATCGTCCCCAGCGAGGCGATCGCGAGCGGCCAACGCCACGATCCCAGCCCCTGGGCGAGGGGCACCGCGGTCGAGGCGACGAGGACCGAGCCCAGGATGATCGCCATCACGTGGGTGCCCGTCGCGCCGGCCGGTCGGCCCCCGAACCTCTCCTTGACGAAGACCGGCACGCTCGCCCCTCCGACCCCGATCCCGATGCCGATGAACAGCGTGGCGATGAAAATCGGCGCCGCGGTCGGCGCTACGGCACGGGCCAACCCGGCGACGGCCACGAGTGCCAGGGCCCCGCCGACCGTCGCGCTCGTACCCAGGCGGCCGACGATGGAGCTTGTGACGAACGCCGCCAGGCCCATGCACAGAAGCGGCAGCCCCGTGAGGAGTCCGGCGGCGGCGTGCACAATGGCGACGTCGTCCTGGATCCGGGGCAGGACCGGGCCGATCACGGTCAATTGCGGCCGGAGAGCAAGACCCACCACGAACAGGGCGGCCAGGCCGCGAACGCCGGTCAGGCTGCGGGACCCCACAGGCGCGCCGCCGGGAGTCAACGGGACGCGGCCGCGCCGCGCGGGTCGGCAGGCGGGAGGATGAAGGGGATGTCCGAGCCGGTGACGACGACCGACACGCTCGTCGAAGGGATCGCAGTCGCCCGCGAGGAACTGGCCGAGGTGACCCTCGCCCTGAGCGCCCTGCCGGATCGCTCCGGATACGAGCGGCCCGTGGCGGAGGCGGTCGAGCGGTGGCTGCGCGACGCCGGCATTGACGCCACCCTCCAGCCGATCTCCGACACGAGTGCCAACGTGATTGGCCGAGTCGGTCCCGCCGGCCATCCCATCCCCGCGCTCATCTTCTCGTCACACCTCGACACGGAGGGGGCGATCCCGGAGGGAAGTGATGAGGTACGGCGTCGCCTCCGCGGGTCGTGGCGCGACGGTGACCTGCTCGTCGGCAAGGGCCTGGTCAACGACCGGACGCAGGTCGCGGCGATGCTGTTCGCACTGCGGGCCCTCGCCCGGCGGACGCCGCCCCTCCGCCGATCGGTTCTCTTCCTCGGGACGGCCCAGGAGTGTGGAGCGCCGCTCGATCCGGCCGGCCCCACACGGCGCGAGGAGGGCCCGCACATGGCCGAGGGCTTCGGGGCCCGCTGGGCCATCGACCGCGGCGCCGTCGCCCGGTTCGCACTCATCGGAGAGCCGACCGGATTCGCCATCTCGGGCGCCCAGGCAGGCTACCTCCGAGTCCGGATCACGGTGCCCGGGTTCATCCCGTACACGCCATTCATCGAGCGCGGCGATGGGCCGCTTGACACGCCGAATCCACTCGAGCGCGCGGCGGAGGTCGTCGCCCGCCTGACGCGCTGGGCCCGGGCCTACGAGCTCCGCGAGCGGCTCGATTTCTGGGGCGGGACGGTCGCGCCGAGGGCCCAGGTCCAGGACATCCGCCGGATCGCGCCGCTGTTCACCCAGGCCGACGACGCGTGCGACGTGTTCGTCGACATCCGGACGGCGCCGGGTCGCGACGACCTCGCCCTGCTCGGCGAGCTGGCCGACGTGCTCGCCGACCTGCCCTTCGCGTGTGCGATCGCGCCGTACGATCGCAAGCGGGGCTACGTGGCCGACGGGGCCGAGCGACTCGTCGCGGCCGTCGAGCGCGCGCACCGGCGCATCTTCGGCGGACCGTCGCCTCGCCCCCGCGATCCGCAGGTCAGCATGTGGCACGACACGAACGCCTTCAACGAGGTCGGGATCCCGGCGGTGTCGTACGGGATCGCGCCGCAAGCCGAGTCGTTCACCCGCGAGCGGTTCCGCTCCGCGCGGGTCGAGGACCTCGTCCGACTGGCCCAGGTCTACGCTCTTGCCGGCCTCGATCTCGCGGGCGACGACGCCGGTGGCGATCGCGACTGAGGGGTCCACGCAACTCCCGTCGTGCCGGGCGCGTCGGTCGTCGCGCCAACGCCTCGCGGTAGGGTAGCATCGGGTGGACCGCCGTTCCACATGGTGAACAGGGTGCGGGAGGACGGGTATGACCGATCGGCCGCAGGCGACGCTCCACAGGCTCTCCCCCGAGGATGAGGCGCTGATCCAGAGCGCGACGGCGCGCGTCAGCCGGGAACGGATGGCCGACCGGCTCCGCCGGATCGTGGACCTGCCCAGCCCCACCGGCGAGGAACTGCCGCTGGCTCGCCTCCTCGCCGACGAGCTGACATCGATCGGATGTGCCACTGAGGTCCAGGAGATCGACGGGCAGCAGGGCAACGCCGTCGGCCGGCTGAAGGGCGGCGGGAACGGCGTCGATCTCCTCCTCTACGCTCCGATCGACACGGCCTTCTCGGGCAATCCGGACGAGGACGCGCCCTGGCTGGGCCGCCAGCCTCGCCCCGACCTGTCGCTCCCCGCGCGGATCGACGACGGCAAGGTGATCGGCCTCGGCGCCGAGAACCCGAAGAGCTACATCGCCTGCATCCTCGAGGTCGTCGACGTCCTCGCCGCCTCGGGCGCCGAGCTGCCGGGAACCCTCGTCGCCGGCTTCGCGGGCGGCGGCATGCCGACAAGCGGTCGACCGGGCCTCCGGCCGAACATCGGTCACGGCGTCGGCTGCGCCCATATGATCGAGCACGGTGTGCGGCCGGATTACGCGATCATCGTCAAACCCGGCTACGCCGTCTCCTGGGAGGAGGTCGGCCTGACCTGGCACACGATCGAGATCCGGGGCGCGCTGAACTATGCCGGCATCCGGCACCGGGTCCCGTACCGCAACCCGATCGTCGCGTCTGCCCGGGTGATCGATGCCCTCGAGCGCTGGTTCCCGGATTACACAGCTCGCCATACTGACGGTCTCGTCGCGCCCCAGGGCTCGATCGATGCAATCCGCGCCGGCGGCCCGGACCTGTCGGCCTACGTGCCGCCGGTCTGCGAGCTGTTCGTCGACATCCGGGTCAGCCCGCGGTCGAGCCCGGCCGAGGTCCGGGCCGAGCTCGGGACGATCCTCGACGAGATCCGCCGGGATCTGCCCGACTTCGAGATCACGTCCGAGATGACGATCGCGATCGAGGGCACGTCGACACCCGAGACGTCGTGGATCGTTCGCTCCCTGATCCGGGCCTGGGAGGCCCAGGAGGGGCGGGCGCATGAGCCGGCCCGCGGGGCGAGCGGCGCAACCGATGCGGCGATCCTCCGGGCCCATGGGATCGAGACCGCACGTATCGGCCCGCCGCCGCCGAGCACGCCGAGCCCGTACCCTGGCTTCTCGATGGGCGTCGCCGACCTTTCCAGCATGGAGACGCTGGTCTCGGTCCTCGTCCGGGCGGCCGTCGACACGATCGGCCGGCCGCGGAGCGAGGTGGCCTAGGCGATGGTGGGGACCGCCCAGCCCCCTGCCGGCGAGAGCACCGATCGGGGCAGCCGCTCGCTCGGCCGGCTCGACTGGTCGACCTGGCCGAAGTACGAGGCGGCCGTGAGCGGCTTCCGGAACTACTGGTACCCGGTGACGTGGAGCCGGAAGGTCGGCCGCCGGCCGATCCAGGTGACGGTCCTGGGCGAGAC
>DASTEU010000208.1:0-2254 GCA_035709325.1 Candidatus Limnocylindrales bacterium
CGAACGGCGAGCCGTACCGGCTCTACGCCGATCGCGCCGTGAGCCCGGTCGTCGGCTACGCTAGCCGGCGCTACGGGGCCGCCGGCCTCGAGCGTTCGTTCGGGTCGGCGCTCACCGGCGTGACGGATCCCGACCCGATCCGGAACATGCTCAAGAAGTTCCAGGCGGATCCGTACGACCCGCAGGTCCTGACGCTGTCCCTGTCGCTGCCGCTCCAGCGGGCGGCGATCCGCGGCCTCGGCGCCAACCGCGGCGCCGTCGTCATGCTCGACCCGCGGACCGGCGAGGTCGTCGTCCTCGCCTCGACGCCGATCTACGATGCGTCGGCCATCGCGAATCCCGCGACGGAGGACGCCGGCTTCGCCGCCGTGCGCGACGACGCGGCCCAGCCCCTCCTCTCCCGGGCGACGCAGGGCCGCTACGTCCCCGGCTCGGTCTTCAAGATCGTCACCGCGATCGCATCGCTCGGGAGTGGCGCGATCACGCCGTCGACGACGTTCGAAGGCCAGGCCGAGGCGGAGCGCGAGGGCCTCGTCGTCGAGGGCTTCAGGATCCGGGAACACGCGGGCGTGCCCGCCCGGACGTTCGACCTCGTCGACGCGACGGAGGTCTCCTCGAACATCTGGTACGCGATGGCCGGCCTCGCGACCGGCGGCGACGAGCTGCGCGACTGGGCCGGCCGGCTGGGGTTCGACGCGCCGCTCCCGTTCGACCTGCCGACGGCCGTGTCCCAGGTCACGAACGGCGAGGGCAACGACCCCGGCGGCTTCCGGGATGACGTCGAGCTCGCGAGCGCCGCCTTCGGCCAGGGCGAGACGTTCGTCACGCCGCTCCAGATGGCGCTCGTCGCGGCGACGGTGGCGAACGACGGCGAGCTCATGCGGCCGCGGCTCGTCACCGCGCTGACCGGCAAGGACGGCACGCGGACGCGCGGGCCGGAGTCGATCCGGCGGGTCATCTCGGCCGCCGACGCGAACGCGATCACGGCGGCGATGCTCGAGGCGGTCGAGGGCGATCTCGGGCGGCAGTTCACGCCGGGCGCGAAGATCCCCGGCGTCCCGACCGCCGGCAAGTCGGGCACCGCCGAGCTCGGCGGCTCCGGCGAGCCGCACTCATGGTTCATCGGGTTCGCCCCCGCCGACGCGCCACGGGTCGCCATCGCGGTGCTCGTCGAGCAGGGCGGAAGGGGAGGAGAGCGGGCCGCGCCCCTGGCCGGCGATCTGATGGCGGCCTACCTGGAGACGGTGACCGAATGACCGATCCTACCGGCGAGCCGATCGCCGATCGCCCGGACGACGCCGCCGCACCCGACGCCGCCGCACCCGACGCCGCCGCACCCGATGCCGGGCCGGACCCCGCCGGGCCCGGCGCCCCTCGACCGGCGCTCGAACGCATCGGCCTCGCCGCGATCGCGGTCGTCATGGCCGTCCTCTTCGGCGGTGTCGCCGTGGCGGCGTTCGCCGGAGGCGAGTACTTCCTCGCGGCGATGAGCGCGGTGGGGTGCATGATGACCCTCGTCGTCGGCGGCAGCACGCTGCTCCGCGGTTGACACGCCACCCCAGCTACCAACCCGGGTTGTGTCATGGCCGCGTTCGGCGCGATCGGGGGATCGCCGCGGCTGCGCCACGCACGCTCGGCACCCCGCGAGGACGCCCGTCGGGCCCGATTCCGCACCTACCACAACAGGGGTTGGTACCTGCGCGGAGTTCGGCCGGTTCGACAGGGCGCTGCTCCGCGGCCGACACTCCACCCGCCTCCGCCCGCGCGACGCCGGCGAGACGCGGCTCGGCGACAGTTCGCTGCGCCGCCCGTCACGTCGCGAACCCATTTCGCGTCTCGGGCGTACTATCCACCGACACCCCCTCCGCGTCCCGTCCGCGGATCGCGATTCCCGAGGAGCCTGATGTCGAACCTTGAGCAGACCGGCGAGAAGGTCCTCGCCAACGTCGAGCGCGTGATCGTCGGCAAACACCACGAGGTCCGGCTCGCGCTCGTTGCCCTTCTCTGCCGCGGCCACCTGCTGATCGAGGACGTGCCCGGCACCGGCAAGACCGTCCTGGCCAAGGCCATCGCCCGCAGCCTCGGTTGCAGCTTCCGGCGGATCCAGTTCACCCCGGACCTCCTGCCGTCCGACGTGACCGGCCTCTCGATCTACAACCAGAAGAACCAGGAGTTCGAGTTCAGGCCGGGTCCGATCATGGCCCAGGTGGTCCTCGCGGACGAGATCAACCGGGCGACGCCCAAGACCCAGTCG
>DASTEU010000209.1:0-9959 GCA_035709325.1 Candidatus Limnocylindrales bacterium
GACGTTGCGGCGCGCCGCGTCCGGTCCGATCCGGATCCACGGCCGACCCGTCGTGAAGCCGGCGCCCGGCTCGCCCGTCCACGGCATCGGCGTCCGGCACTGATCGCGGTTCCACCATGGGAACGCCGGGCTGGCCCAGCGGGCCGGCGGGTCGACGATCTCGTCGGGCGGGATCGGCACGTCGACCATGCCGATCTCCTCGCCGTAGTAGAGAAACGGCGTCCCGCGCAGGCCGAGCAGGAGCAACGCCGCTGACTTGGCGATGCCGTCGACATCCTCGATGCCGGCCGAGTGGGCGAGCCGCGAGGCATGGCGCGGCTGGTCGTGGTTCGAGAAGACGAGGGCCGGCCAGCGGTCGGGTCCGTAGACGCCCTCGCGGCGGTCGATCACCACGCCGAACGCCTCGGCCGACCACGGCGCGCCGAGCAGCTCCCAGTCGAAGACGAGGTGGCGCTCGGCGGCCAGCTCCGCGGCGCGTTCGGGACCGGCGTCGAACAGCTCGCCGACGGTGAACGTCGCCGGGTACGAGTCGACGAGCGCCCGGAACCGGCCGACGAGGTCGACGAAGTCCGGCTGATCGCGATCGTTGGTGTGGATCTGGCGGCTCCAGGCCGTCGGCCCCGGCCGGCGCGGGTTCGAGAGGAGGTCGGGGTGTTTGAGGAAGACGTTGAAGACGTCGAGGCGGAAGCCGTCGACGCCGCGATCGAGCCAGCCCCGGACCATCCGGAACTGGGCTTCCTCGACCGCGGGGTTGCGCCAGTTCAGGTCGGGCTGCTGGGCCAGGAACGTGTGATGGTAGAACTGGCCCCGCCGCGGCTCCCAGGTCCAGGCCGGGCCGCCGAAGAACGAGACCCAGTTGTTCGGGCGTTTCGGGCGGCCGCGGCTGTCGAAGCCGGTCGGATCGCGCCACAGGTACCAGTCCGCGTACGGGTTGTCACGCGACTGGCGGCTGGCCTCGAACCAGGGATGGCGGTCGCTCGTGTGGTTCATGACGAGGTCGAGGACGACCCGGATGCCGCGCCGGTGGGCCTCGGTGACGAGGCGGTCGAAGTCGGCCTCCGTGCCGAACCGCGAATCGACCGCCTCGTGGTCGCTCACGTCGTAGCCGACGTCGAGGCCCGGCGAGGGGTAGATCGGCGAGAGCCAGATCGCGTCGACGCCGAGCCCGCCGGGCCCGAGGTGGTCGAGCCGGGCGATGATGCCGGGCAGGTCGCCGACGCCGTCGCCGTCGCTGTCGGCGAAGCTTCGCGGGTAGATCTGGTAGACGACGCCCTCGCGCCACCACTCGGGGCCGAGCGCGCCGGGCGCGACCGGATCCGGCCCCGGCCGGGCGATTGCCGCCGGCGCCGCGGTCCCGGCGGTGGCGGCGGCGTAAGGCCTATGCCGCGGATCGGTCAACGAGCCGCCACTCCCAAAGTCATCGTGGCTCCGGTGGAGGTGCAGAAGGGTTGACGCGACCGTGCGAACGCGGTACTAATACGCGTCACTAACGCGAGTTAGTGTCCCCCTCCGTGGTCGCTCGGTCAAGACCGTCGCGGGTCGTCGGGCGACGCGGATCCGGCAGCGGAGCGAGATGACGATCGCGCGCAGGCGACCGACGAGCGCGGACGTGGCGGCCCGGGCGGGCGTGTCGCGGACGACCGTATCGTTCGTCCTCAACGATCGACCGGGGACCAGCATCAGCCCCCAGACCCGCCGCCGGGTCCTCGACGCCGCCGCGGAGCTGGGCTACCACCCCCACGCCTCTGCCCGCGGCCTGGCCGGCGGCAAGAGCCACATCCTGGGTTTCGTCCTGCGCCAGTCGGCCGAGCAGGTCGCCGGCGACGGCACGCTGGCCGAGACGCTCAGCGGGCTGGCCGCGGCCGCCCGGACTGCCGGCTTCCGGGTCATGGTCGAACCGCTCGACCCCTCGGATGGCTCGTATGACGCGCTCCTCCGGGCCCAGCACGCCGACGGGCTCGTCGTCTCCGGCCCACGGGTCGACGATGCAGGGCTGGCCACGCTCGCCGCCGACGGCTTCCCGATCGTCCTCCAGGGCTCGCTCCCGGGCATCGACGCGCCGAGCGTCGACGTCGACAACGTCAGCGGCGCCCAGCGCGCGGTCGAGCACCTCATCGGCCTCGGCTGGCGCCGGATCGGCTGCATCACGAACGCGCCGCTGGCCTACACGGCCGCTCAGGAACGGCTCGAGGGCTACCGCCGCGCGCTCGAGGCGGCCGGCCTGCCATTCGACGAGACGCTCGTCGAGGAGGCCGACTTCGACGCCGGCAGCGGCCATCGGGCGATGGCCCGCCTGCTCGCCCGGGCACGCCCGAATGCGGTGTTCGTCGCGAGCGACGTCGTCGCCTTCGGCGCGGTCGCCGCGATCCGCGAGGCGGGCCTCCGCGTCCCCGACGACATCTCGGTCGTCGGTTTCGACGACATCGCCCTCGCGGGCTTCTTCGACCCTCCCCTGACGACCGTCCGGCTGCCTGCCTATGATCTGGGCCTGGCCGCCGGCACGGCGCTCCTCGATCGGCTGGCCGGCCGGCCGGTGCCGGACCGGACGCTCCTCCCGACCGAGCTCATCGTGCGGTCCTCGACGGCTCCCTCGACCAAGGCGGAGGCGCACGGACCGGGACCCTGAGGAGAGCGATCCCGACGGGCAAGGAGGAGGACCGTGGTCGCTGGCCGCAGGTCCGGGAAGGAGAATTGGATGAGGCAACGCAAGCAACTCTGGCGCCAGGTGGCGGTTCTGCTGGGGGCGACGATGCTCGTCGTGGCCGCCTGCACGGGTGGCGGCGCGACCGACACCACGGAGAAAGAAGTCACGGTCGTCGGCTCGTGGGGCGGCTCCGAGCAGGAGTCGTTCCTCGCGATGGTCGCGCCGTGGGAGGAGCGAACCGGGAACACCGTCAAGTACACGGGTTCGCGCGGTCTCGGGGCGTATCTGACGACCGCGGTCGCGTCCGGCACGTTGCCCGATCTCGCGGGCCTGCCGGGGCCGGGCGAGATGGCCCAGTTCGCGGCCGGCGGCTCGCTCAAGCCGCTCGACGACGTGCTGGACCTCGAAACCTACAAGGCCGACACGGTGCCCGCGCTCGTCGACCTCGGCACGGTCGACGGCAAGATCGTCGCCGTGTTCATCAAGAGCTCGGTGAAGGGCTTCATCTGGTACAACACCGGCGTCTACTCGGGCGAAGCGCCGGCCAACTGGGACGCGGTCATGGCGACCGATCCCGGCGACGCTGAGTCGCTGTGGTGCGTGGGATTGGAGGGCGGCGCCGACTCCGGCTGGCCGGGCACCGACTGGGTCGAGGACTTCGTCATCCGCCAGTCCGGCCCGGACGTCTACGACGCGTGGGTCGCGGGCACGACCAAGTGGACCGATCCCGCGATCAAGCAGGCATTCGAGAGCTTCGGCGAGGTACTCGAAGCCTCGTTTGGCGGGTCGACCTTCGTCAACAGCACCAACTTCGGCAGTGGCGGCAACCCGCTGTTCACCGATCCGCCCGGTTGCCTCTTCCATCACCAGGCCAGCTTCATCAGCGACTTCTTCAAGGAGCAGGGCGGGGCCAGCGACGGTGACTTCGACTTCTTCGTGATGCCGGAGATCAACCCGGACTTCGCCGGAGCGCTGACCGGCGGCGGCGACCTGTTCGGGCTCTTCTCGGAGAAGGCTGCCGCGAAGGACCTGCTGAAGTACCTCGTCACCGCCGAGGCCCAGCAGATCTGGGCGGACCGGGGCGGCTTCGTGTCCGCCAACACCAAGGTCACCACCTATCCGGACCCGGTAGGCCAGAAGTCGGCTGATGCAATCAACGACGCCACGGTCTTCCGCTTCGACGGCGGCGACCTGATGCCAGCGGCGATGAAGGCCGCGTTCTTCCGGGCGATGGTGGACTACGCCGAGAACCCGGGCAATCTGGACTCGATCCTGGCCGGCCTCGACGAGGTCCAGGCCACGGCCTACACCGCCGAGTAGGTTCATCAGGGGGAGCCGGGACCGCCCGGCTCCCCCTCGCCGTCCCGGGAGGAGGGAGTTGATGGACGACCAGCTCGTCACTGCAGCGATCGTGGTCCTTGGAGTGCCGGCGGCGCTGGTCGGCTACATCCTGCTGACCGAGCGGCTCATCCAGACATTGCCCGAGCGGCGTCAGGGTCGGATCCGCCCGTGGTTCTGGATCGCTCCCGCTCTCGCGTTCCTGATCGTGTTCCTGATCTACCCGACGATCAACACGCTCGCCCTGTCCTTCCAGGATGCGGCATCGCGCAACTTCGTGGGCCTGGACAACTACGTCTGGTTCTTCGGCGATTCGACGACCCTCGAGGCGCTCCGCAACAGCATCCTGTGGGTCATCTTCATGACCGCCGGGGTCGTCGGTCTCGGCCTGTTGGTGGCGATCCTCGTCGACCGCGTTCGGTATGAGCCGGTCGCCAAGACGGCGATCTTCATCCCGCTCGCGATCAGCTTCGTGGCGGCGGCGATCATCTGGAAATTCATGTACGAGTACCGGCCGCCGGGCTCTCCCCAGATCGGCTCGGTCAACGCCCTCGTCGGGCTTGTCGGGTTGGGACCGGTCGATTGGATTCGCGAACGGTCGTTCCTGATCGATAACTTCGCCCTGATCTTCATCGGAATCTGGATGTGGACCGGGTTCGCGATGGTCATCCTCTCGGCCGGCCTCAAGGGCATCAGCACCGAGTTGCTGGAAGCCGCCCGCGTCGATGGCGCGAACGAGTGGCAGGTCTTCCGGGGGATCATCCTGCCGCTGCTCATGCCGACGATCTTCGTCGTCGGGACCACGATCGTGATCACGGCGTTGAAGTCGTTCGACATCGTCTATGTCCTGACGAACGGTGCGTTCGGCACCGACGTCATCGCCCGAAAGATGGTCTTCGAGATGTTCACGACCCAACACTTCGGGCGAGCGAGTGCCGTCGCGATCGTGTTGCTTCTGGCGATCATCCCATTCATGGCCGTGAACATCCGGCGGTTCCGCGAGCAGGAGGCGATCCGATGACCGCCGGTTCCGACACGCTCGCCGGAACCAGGGCGGCCGTCGCAGAACGCCAGGGCCGCCGGCAATTCGGGCGCATCGTCCTCCATGCGATCGTCATCGCCCTGATGGCGCTGTGGCTCGTTCCCACGATCGGCCTGTTCATCAACTCCTTCCGCCCGGCCTCGGACGTCGCCGGGTCGGGCTGGTGGACGGCCCTGTTCCCGCCATGGGACTTCACGTTTGCCAACTACGAGCACGTGCTCAACCAGAACAACCTGGGTGACGCGTTCATCAACAGCCTGTTCATCACGATTCCCGCGACGGTGATTCCCGTGATGGTCGCCGCCTTCGCGGGCTACGCCTTCGCGTGGATGAACTTCCCGTTCAAGAACGCGATTTTCGTCGCGATCGTCGGGCTGCTGGTCATCCCGCTTCAGTCCACGCTGATCCCTGTTCTTCGGCTGCTGGCCGGTGCCGGCATCGCGGGTGAGTTCCTCGCCGTGTGGCTGGCCCACACAGGCTACGGGCTCCCGTTCGCCGTCTACCTGTTGCGTAACTACATGGGCGGGCTGCCGCGAGAGGTGTTCGAGTCGGCATCGATCGACGGCGCGAATCCCGCGACCGCGTTCTTCCGGCTCGCCCTCCCGATGAGCGTGCCGGTCATCGCCTCGTTGGCGATCTTCCAGTTCCTCTTCGTCTGGAACGACTTGCTCGTTTCCCTCATCTACATCGGGCCGACCAGGTCCGAGAACCTGCCGATGACCGTCGTCGTGTCCAACCTGGTGAGCTCGCTGGGCGGCGAGACCCACTTCCTCACCGCCGCCGCCTTCCTCACCATGATCCTGCCGCTGGGAGTCTTCCTTGCCCTGCAGCGGTACTTCGTCCGCGGGATCACCGGCGGAGCCGTCAAGGGCTGATTTCCGGTCCGACGGGCGGGCGCCTCCTCCCCCGCCCGTCGGACCCAGTCGTCGCGTCGCGGCGGGTGGCGCCGGGTGCCAAGCTCCCCAAGCGGTCGTCCGATTTCGGAGTCCGAAATCGTCTTGGCGGAATCAGGGTGATTTCCGGCGGCGTACGAAATCGGACAAGCTGCGGCGAGGCGTAAGCGCCCACGCCGGGGCCAGTTCGCCGCCGCGGCGCGCGGCGCCGGAGCCACCGCCCCGCGCTACCGCCCGAGCCGCTCCCGCAGCCGCGACACCTGGTCGGCCAGCTCGGCCTCACGGGCCCGCGCGCCCTCCACGACGGAGGCCGGCGCCCTCGCGGTGAACGCCTCGTTGGCGAGCCGCGTCCGGGCCGCCTCGAGGAGTCGCTCCGCCTCGGCCAGCTCCTTCTGGAGTCGGGCCAGCTCGGCGGCGGGCGGCCCTTGGGCGCCTTCACCAAGGGCGACGTCGGCCTCGATCTCGCCGACGACGACCGACAGGCCGGCCCGTGACCCGGCCGCGGCGAGGAACGAATCCCGCTCGGCATGGCGGACGAGCGGCCGGCACCGCGACAGCCGCTCGAGGGCGGGCCGGAGAGCGTCGAACGACCCGGCCAGGGACGCCGGGACGAACACCTCGCCGGGTAGCCAGCGGGCCGGCTCGACGGAGGCCTCCGCCCGGGCGTTGCGGACGGCCCGGACCAGCTCCAGCAGGGCGCCGACCGCCGACTCGGCGGCTGGGTCGCGCGGGCCGGCCGCCGGCCACCGGGCGACGACGAGGAGCGGCGGGTCCTCGGCTCCGTGCGGCAGCGCTCCCCACAGCTCCTCGGTCACGAACGGCATGACCGGGTGGAGCAGGCGGAGGTACGTGTCGATCGCCTCGACGAGCGTCCACCAGGTCGCCTCGCGGTCGGCAGCAGGAAGCGACTCGTCGGCGAGGCGAACCTTGGCCAGCTCGAGTCCCCAGTCGCAGAACTCGGACCAGATGCCGTCGTACAGCGCCCGCGTCACCTCGCCGAACTGGTAGTCGGCCACGCCCCGATCGACCTCGTCGACGGTGGCCGCAAGGCGCGATTGAATCCAGCGCTCGGCCGGGCCGAGCCGGTCGGCGTCCGGGGCGCTCCGGACGGCGTCGGCGGCGATCCGCTCGGGCCGCGCTCCGAGGACGAACCGGACCGCGTTCCAGAGCTTGTTCGCGAAGTTGCGGCCCAACTCCAGGCGCTGCGGTCCGAACCGCTGGTCGAGCCCCGGCGTCGCGCCGTGGATGACCGCGAATCGGAGCGCGTCGGCGCCGGAGTCCTCCATGACCGCGAGCGGGTCGACGACGTTGCCCTTCGTCTTCGACATCTTCTGGCCCTCGGCGTCGCGGATGAGGCCCGAGAGGTAGACGGTGTGGAACGGCTCGACGTCGGTCAGGTGGAGCCCGAGCATCATCATCCGGGCGACCCAGAAGAAGAGGATCTCGTGGCCGGTCTCCATGACCGATCCCGGGTAGTACCGACGGAAGTCCGGCGTGTCGTCCGGCCAGCCGAGTGTCGAGAACGGCCACAGCCCCGAGCTGAACCACGTGTCGAAGATGTCGGGGTCCTGCTGGAGCTCGCTCGCAGGCCGGCCGCAGGCGTCGCAGGCGGTCGGTCCGCGCTCCTCGGCCGAGACCGTGATATGGCCGTCCGGGCAGTACCACGCCGGGATCCGGTGGCCCCACCAGAGCTGGCGCGACACGTTCCAGTCCCGGATGTTCGTCATCCAGTGCTCCCAGACCTTGACGAACCGCTCGGGAACGATCGTCGTGCGGCCGCCCCGGGTCGCCTCGAGGGCCCGGGCGGCGAGCGGCGCGGCACGGACGAACCACTGGGTCTTGAGGCGCGGCTCGATCACGTCGCGCGACCGCTCGCAGCGCCCGATCAGCATCTCGTGCGGCCGGCTCCACTCGAGGTCGCCGCTGGCCTCGAGCGCCGCGACGATCTCGCGCCGGGCGTCGAGACGGTCGAGCCCGTCGAAGCGCGTCCCCGTCCCGGCGACGGCCGCCGCGTCGTCGAGGACCGTGAGCATCGGCAGCCCGTGGCGGCGGCCGATTTCGTAGTCGTCGTGGTCGTGGCCCGGTGTGACCTTCACCGCACCCGTCCCGAAGTCGCGCTCGACCACCGGGTCGGCGATGACCGGGACGTCGCGCTCCACGAACGGAATCCGGGCCCGCCGATCGACGAACGCGCCGTAGCGGGGATCGTCGGGATGGACCGCGACCGCCGTATCGCCGAGGATCGTCTCGGGCCGCGTCGTCGCGACGGCGATCCAGGCGTCGGGGTCCGGCCGGCCCGTCGCCTCGTCGAGCAGGTGGTAGCGGATCGTCCAGAGCGTGCCCGTCTCCGGGGTCGGGATCACCTCCAGGTCCGACACGCTTGTCCGGCAGCCGGGACACCAGTTGATCAGCGCCTCCGTGCGGTACGCCAGTCCGTCGCGGTGGAGCCGGAAGAACGCCTCGCGTACGGCCCTCGCCGACCCCGCGTCCATCGTGAATCGCAGGCGCGACCAGTCGAACGAGCCGCCCAGGCGGCGCTGCTGACCGAGCATCACCTCCCGGGTCGCGTTGATGAACTGCCACATCCGTTCGAGGTATCGCTCTCGACCGAGCGAGGCGCGGCTCTCGCCCTCCGCGGCGAGGATCTGGTCGAGGACGTACTGGGCCGCGATCGAGGCGTGGTCGAGGCCGGGCAGGAAGAGCGTCGGACGGCCGGTCATGCGCGCGTGCCGGATCATCAGGTCCTCGACGGCCGTCCGCTGGGCATGGCCGAGATGGAGCGACCCGGTGATGTTGGGCGGCGGCTGGATGATGACGAACGGCTCCGCGGCCGGGTCGGCGGTCGAACCGGCGCCGTCGGGCGCGAAGACGTCGGCGGCGATCCAGCGCTCGTAGATCGCGCCCTCGAAGTCGGCCGGCCGGTAGGCCTTCGGCAGTTGTCGCGTCGTCTCGGTCGTGTCGGTCATCGTTCGCTCGTCCGTTTCCCCGGAGCCGGCGGTGGCCGGATACGAAACGACCCGCTCGTCCAGCGGACGAACGGGGTCGTGGTACCACCTGCTGGTTCGGCACCGGGGTCGGTTCGCTCATCGCGTCCGGCCGGGTCCGGTGCCCTCGCGGCACGCTATCGGGCGCCTCCCGTCACGACTCGCGGGCGACGTTCACGCTCCGGTTCCCGTGCGGCTCGCACCGTCCCGCACTCGCTCCGTGGCCTGGAAGCGCTACTCCTCCCGATCCCCGCCGTGAGGGGCGGAGTGTAGCACGCCAACCGAGGTCACCCAGGCTCCGATCTCGGCCCGCCGCCCTGCGCCGAGCTTCGCCAGGATGTGCTCGACGTGGGCACCGACCGTCTTCGGTGCGACATCGAGCTCGGCGCCGATCTCGCGGTTCGTGAGGCCGGCCGCGACGAGCCGCGCGACCTCGAATTCGCGCGCCGAAAGCGGCGCCCAGGCCTCGCCGCCGTCGCCCCGCCGGCCGGTCGTCGCGAGGACGGCCTCGGCCGCCGAGCGGAGCGGGCCGGAGTCGAGGCGGATCGCCTCGTCCCGGGCCTGCGTGGCGA
Organism: Candidatus Limnocylindrales bacterium; assembly: GCA_035709325.1. GTDB lineage: Bacteria > Chloroflexota > Limnocylindria > Limnocylindrales > CSP1-4 > CF-46. The sequence goes on from DASTEU010000209.1 coordinate 9,474, forward strand.
GGCGGGACGCGTCCGGCTTCTGGTTCGAGCGGACCGCGCAGCGGGCGAGATCCAGGACGGCCCACGCGCCTTCCCAGGCACGGCGCCGATCGTGCCAGCCCGCGGCCGCGTTCTTGAGCTCCTCGCGGGCCCGGCCGGTGGAGCCGGTGGCGAGGTGGACGAGGCCCCGGCCGTGGTCGATCGCCGGCCGCGCGCCCGGGATCGCCCGCTCCTCGAGCGCCGCCGCCGTCCGCTCGACCCAGCGTTCCGCGCCACCCGGGTCGCCGCGGCCGAGCAGGGCCCGGCAGCCGGTCACGAGGAACGGGAAGAGGTACGCCGCGTCGCGGACCCGGGCCGAGGCCTCGAACGCCGACTCGCAGATGGCCATCGCGCCATCGTCGTCGCCGCGCAGCCGGGCCGCCTCGGCGAGGGGCTCGACGCCCTGGATTTGGCCGGCGTCGGCGCCGACCCGGCCAGGGCCGCACTCGAGGCCGGCCTGTCGGCCGC
>DASTEU010000210.1:0-6248 GCA_035709325.1 Candidatus Limnocylindrales bacterium
ATGTGGCTGGCCTTCGGGATGCTCCTCTCGGTCGTCGTCCGGCGGGCCGCGACGTCGGCCCTGATCGGATTCGGGATCTGGTTCGCCGTGACGTTCTTCGGCGGTCTGATCAGCGGGATCATCGGTGGCCTGGTCGCGCCCTTGAGCGGCACGGCCGAGGAGGTCCTGCGCAACAACGCGACGCAGGAGACGCTGAACCGGCTCCGCCCGGACATCCTCTACGCCGAGGCGTCGCGGGCGCTGCTGAGTCCGCAGGTGACCGACGTCTCGACGCCGGCCACGATCGGCGGCTACGAGCAGGCCGCCCAGCGGATTCCTTCGCTCCTCTCGCTCGACCAGAGCTTCATCCTGGTCTGGCCCCAGGTCGTCGCGCTCGTCGCGATCACCGTCGCGTGCTTCGCCCTGGCGTACGTCCGGTTCATGCGCCAGGAGGTCCGCGCCTGAGATGGCCGAGCAGCCGCGCGGGAGCGAATCCGACGCCGAACGGCCGGCCTGCGGCCCCGGCTGCGCCTGCGCGGTCGGCAACGAGTTCGGCGAGCGCGAGGTTCGTCGCGAGCTGCGCTCGTATCGCCGGTCCGGTCCGCCTCGCACGACGCGCTGGCTGATCGACGGCCTGCGGGCCGACGGCGTTGGTGGGATGTCGGTGCTCGACATCGGCGCCGGCGTCGGCGCGGTCCACCAGGAGCTCCTCGCCGACGGTGCCGCCCGAGCGATCGACGTCGACGGCTCGCCGGCGTTCGTCGATGCGGCCCGCGACGAGGCCGCCCGGCGCGGCACCGCCGAGCGGATCCGCTACGAGGTCGGCGACTTCGTCGCGCTCGCCCCGACGATCGAGCCGGCCGACCTCGTCGCGCTCGACCGGGTCATCTGCTGCTACCCGGACATGGCCGCGCTCGTCCGGCTGTCGGTCGCCCGGGCCCGAGTACGGTACGGCATCGTCTACCCGCGGGACACCTGGTGGGTGCGGCTCGGCGGCCGCCTCCTCAACGGGCTGGCCCGGCTCTTCCGTCAGCGAACGAGGGCATGGGTCCACCGGTCGGCCGACGTCGAGGCGATCGTCGGCGCGGCCGGCTTCCGACCCCGCTTCCGGCAGTCGTCGCTGTTCTGGCAGGTGGCGGTGTACGACCGGGCGCCCGCCTGACGGCTCGATCGGGCCGCGGTGGTAAGGTCCGGCCATGAGAGGCGATCGCGTCGAGGTCGTGGTCGACACGGGCCAGGGCGTCCAGACGTTCGAGATCGAGGCGACGAAGAACGGGCGCCGGCTCGAGGTCACCACGGCCCGCGGCGTCGTCGAGGTGACGGAGGTCACCCGCGGGGGTACGCCGGTGCGCACGGGCAGGTTCATGGCGAGCCGGCTCATCGCGCTCGTCGAACACCCCGCCCAGGAAGGTTCCGACGGCCGCGTCGACGTGACCACGCGCCGGCGGATGCGGCCGCCCGACGGCGGCTGATGCCCTGACGGTCAGCGGGACGTCGCGACCGGATCCCGCGGCCAGTTCGGCGCGGGCGTGCCCGTGCGGTGGAGCAGGTTGCGGACGCCGACGACGCCGGGGATCCGGAGGATCCGCCGCTCGATCGTCGCGATCATCGCCTCCTCGTCGAGGGTGCCCCGGACGACGACGATGCCGTTCTCGACGTTCACGTTCATCCGGCCTTTCGGCACCTCGGGGTCCCGGAAGACCTCGGTCTCGACCCGGCGGGCGAGCGTGAGGTCGTCAGGATAGGCCCGCCCGTTCGAGTTGCGATGGCGGAGGCGGGCCAGCCAGCCGGCGGCGGTCGATTCCGCCCGCCGACCGAGGCGTCCGAGCTGGCGGGCGGTCCGCCGGGCGGTCGCCGCGATCTGGTCGGCCGTCACCGCCCGCCGGGCACGGCCCCGGTCGGGATCCATGAGGTAGGCGAGCAACGCCCCGCCGGCGGCGGCAGCCGCCAGGGCCCGGAGGCCGATCCGTCCCGGCCGGGCCTCGACGTCGATGCGGTCGCCGGGAGCGATCTCGACGGTCTTCGGCATGTCGTTACCTCTTCGCTGCGCTGGTCGTCTTTGTTGCATTCCTCGTCGATCGGACCCGGGGCAGGACGTCCTTCGCGAACGCCTCGATGAAGCCTTCCTGGTCCGGGCCGACCTGGTGGATGTACACATGGTCGAAGCCGGCCTCGACGTATTCCTCGATCGCCTCCACGTAGCGGTCGACATCGGGGCCGCAGATGACCTTCTCGGCGACCATGTCCTCGGTCACGATCTCGGCGAGCTGCTCGAAGTGGGCCGGATTCGGGAGCTCCTGGCCGGCCTCGCCCGGGATCGCGGCCGTCGGCCAGAATTCGTGGGCGGTCTTGCGGGCCTTCTTCTCGTCCCTGCCCCAGCACACCGTCATCTGTCCGTAGTGAGGGCGGGCCTTGCCGCGGCGGCCCTTGGCGAACGCCTCGACCAGCTCGGGCTTCGGAGCCGTCGAGATGAACCCGTCGCCGATCCGGCCGGCGAGCTCCGCGGCCCGCGGGCCGGACGCTGCGACGTGGATCGGGACCGGTTGCTCGGGGAGGGTATAGAGGCGGGCGTTCTCGACGGTGTAGAACTCACCTTCGAAGCTCGTCACCTCACCGCGCCAGAGATCGCGGATGACCTCGAGCGACTCCTCGAGCATCCGCGCCCGGACGTCCCAGTCCGGCCACTTGTCGCCGAGGACGTGCTCGTTGAGGTTCTCCCCGGTGCCGACGCCGAGGAAGAAGCGCCCGGGCATCATCGCCGCGGTCGTGGCCGCGGCCTGGGCGATGATCGCGGGGTGGATGCGGATCATCGGGCAGGTGACCCCGGTGCCGATCTCGAGTTTCTCGGTCGCGGTCGCGATCCCTCCGAGGACCGACCAGACGAACGGGCTGTGGCCCTGGCGGTCGATCCACGGATGGAAGTGATCGCTGACGAGGGCGAACTCGAAACCCGCCTCTTCCGCGAGACGGGCGTGGCGGACGAGGTCCGCAGGGGCGTGCTCCTCGCTGGAGAGGGCGTACCCGAAGGATGTCATCGCTTCTTCGAGGACTTGGTCTCGCCGTGCTCGGCGCGCTCCTTGTTGACGGTCCGGGCGGCGCGCTCCTCGGCCTCGTCGTTCGAGACGCCGTCCTCCTTGTACGACTCCTTGATGTGCTCGTACTGGCGCTCGCGCTTGTCGCTCCATGACTTCGGCATGTCCGATCGGCCTCCAGCTGCGGACGACCATCCTCGGCGCCGCCGCCCCGCGCCCGCGACACGGGCGGGGGGCCGGGGCTTACGGGCGCCTTGCGACCCGCTCCGGTCGACCCCGGTCGGTCCAGTCCGGACCGGATGCCGAGTCGCGCGGGCGGTCCTCGCGCCACGCTCCTCCGCGCGTTGGTCCGGACCGGGCGCGCCGCCTCGCTCCTCCGCCCGTTGTTCCGCCTGCCGGACCAAGTGACCGGCGGACCCAGGGTCGCGCGCCGGCCCGCCTCGCTCCTCCGCCCGTTGTTCCGCCTGCCGGACCAAGTGACCGGCCGACGCCGGGAGATGCGCCGCGGCGCATCGCTCCTCCGCCCGTTGGTCCGCCAGCCGGACCAAGGACCCTCAGCAGAGGAGTGGCCGGCCCGGTCGAACGCCTGGCGTTCAAGCGACCGGCCGGCCCCCGAGCGTTCCGCCGACGGCCGGCCGGGCTTCAGAACGGCGGCCAGGGGATCGCCGGCCAGTCGGCCCGGGGAAACGGAAACCGGCCGGCGTCGAGGAGCGCGTCCACCCGGCGCCTCGTCGCCGCGATCTCGGCCCGCGACAGGAGCGGCGCGAGGTCGCGGGCCAGCGATCCGCGCAGCGCCTCGGCCAGGCGGCGCAGCCCGTCGTGTTCGTCGGGCGCGAGCGGCTCGCCGCGCCAGCCCCAGAGGACCGTCCGCAGCTTCGGGACCGTCGAAAAGGTCACCCCGTGGTCGACGCCGAAGATGTGCCGCCCGCCATCGACCGGCAGGAGATGGCCGCCCTTGCGATCGGTGTTGTTGACGGCCGCGTCGAAGACCGCGATGCGCCGCAGCCGGGGGTCGTTCTCGACGACCATCGTGACGACGTCGACGGTCGGGTCGAGGTCGATCCAGAGCTGCACGGCGCCCTCGCCAAACGGGCCTTCCCGGAGGACCGTCGGAGGGACGATGCCCCAGCCCGTCGCCTCCGAGACGAGGAACGCTGCGACCTCGCGACGACTCAGGGTGGCGTCGGGGAAGTCGTCGAGGGGGCGCTCGCCGGCGGTCGGCTTGTAGACGACCTCGACGACCTGGGCCGGCGCGGGCACCGGGTCGGGGCAGGGCCTCGAGACCCGGCCCAGCATCGCGTGATTCGTCGAGCCGAGCAGCCGACCGACGAGCTGGATCTCGCCCTCACGCAGGATGTCGATCGTGGTCGCGGTGTCGAGCACGCGATCCTGCCGCTCGTTCGCCGCGCCCTAGTTGACGTAGTGGCCGTTGCGGCGGGCGCAGATGTGGCCCTGCGGGTCCAGCGGCTGGCCGCACAGCGGGCACGGCGGCCGGCCCGACGCCACAACCTTCGCCGCGCGCTCGACGAACGACCGGGCGGTCTCGGCGGTCACCCGCACGCGCAGGACGTCGGGTCCGTCGTCGTCGTCGATCGACTCGAAGGCCGCGATGATCGAGGCAGCGAGCGACGCGTCGAGCGCGGATTCGGTGACCTCGCCTTCGCCGACCTCGGCGGCTGCTTCCAGCCCGGCTGCCGCTCCCTCGTCCTCGTCGTCGATCTCGGCCTCGATCTCGACCTCGACCGGCTCGGCGCGCGCCTCGACGAGGACGCGTTCGGCATCGACGTCCCAGCCGAGCGTCAGCGTGGTCGCCCGGAAGGCTTCGATGAGCGGCTCGTCGAGCGGCTCGCTGTCGACGCCCGCCGCCGCGGCCGTGGGGGCGGTGATCCCGCGAGCCTCGAGTTCGTCGAGGAGCTGATCCAGGCGCTCGGCGAGGACCTGGACCTGGACCTTCTCGAGGACGACGCTCACGAGCTGGCCGGCCTTGCGGGCCTGGAGGAAGAACGTCCGGTTGCCGGGCTCGCCGATCGTTCCGGCGACGAAGCGATCGGGCGGATCGAAGAAGTAGGTTCGGCGGGGCATGGGTGGGACTGTAGCGCGGATCGGTCGGACGGGCGACGAGGCGGGCTGGCCGAAGCGATGGAGCGCGCGCCGGCCGTCCGAGGACTCAGGCGACCGTCACCCCGATCGTGTGCCAGCCGCGCGCCCCGTCCGGGTCGGGCCGCGTCCGCATGTCGGTCTGGGTCTCGCCGACGCCGTCAGTCGCCCGGACGGCAATCTCGTGGTCGCCCGGTCCGGCGGCCGCCGCGTCCCACGCGTACGTCCACTGGACCCACGTCGCGTCGGAGATCGGTGTCGAAAGCGTGCAGTCGTGCCACTCGCCGTCGATGCCCACCTCGACCCGGCTGATCCCCCGGTCGGGTGCCCAGGCGACGCCGGCGATCGGCACGCGTGCCGCCGGCACCGTGGTCCGGTTGCGGGGCACGTCGATGCGCGTCTGGGTGAGGACCGGGGCCTCCTTGGCCCAGCCGCGGGGGATCCAGAAGCCGTCGAACGCCTCCCAGGTCGTGAGCTCGAGCTCCGCGAGCCACTTCGTCGCCGAGACGTAGCCGTAGAGGCCGGGCACGATGAGGCGGGCCGGGAACCCGTGGGCCCTGGGCAGGACCTCGTCGTTCATCTTGACCGCGATCAGCGGCTCCCGGGCAGGATCCATGACCCAGGCGGTCGGCATGCCGGCGGTGAATCCGTCGACCGAACGGCCGACGAGCTGGGTCGCTTCGGGTCGCACGCCGGCCAGGTCGAGCACGTCGCGGAGCCGGACGCCGGTCCACTTCGCGTTCCCGACGAGATCGCCGCCGACCTCGTTGGAGACGCAGGCGATCGTCACGTACTGCTCGATCATCGGCAGCTCGACGAGCTCGGCGTAGGTCAGCGTCGTCTCGCGCTCGACGAGACCGTGGACGCGGACGCTCCAGGTCGCCGCGTCCACGCTGGGGACGATCAGGGCGGTGTCGATCCGATAGAACGCGTCGTTCGGGACGACGATCGGCGTCAGGCCGTCGATGGCGAGATCGGCGCCGGGCGGCAGGGCGGCCGCCTCGCCGGCCGGCGGAAGGGGCGTGCCGCCGGTCGTCGGTGCAGCCCGGGCGGCGTCGATGAGGCGGCGTCCGCCGCGGCCGGCGGCGATCGAGGCGGCCGCCAGCCCGCCGCCGCGGATCAGGAGGTTCCGCCGCGACC
>DASTEU010000211.1:0-5899 GCA_035709325.1 Candidatus Limnocylindrales bacterium
TGGAAGGCCTCCCTCGCTGGCTCGCCGGGTGGTGGCGAGGCCCGGAATCACGAACGCCGGCCCTGACTCGGGCCGGCGCTCGAGAACTGAACCACCTGCAGGAGTGCCCGCTTAGACGGCCATCTCCTGCGAGGTGGTGCAGCTACTCGTACTGTCGATCACTGCACATCACCTCCTTTCGTTCGCCGCAACCCTACCGGATGCCCGAACGTGGTGCAAGCGGCTCGTCCCACCGTCCGGCACCGCCGCTGGTGCGCCGCCGCGCCGGCTCCGGGGCACGACGCACCACGGTCAGGCGGGGTCGGACAGGAGCTCGATCGCCCGGTCGAGGACGGGGTCCTCGTCGGGAGCCAGTTCGGCGGGGGTCTCGACGGCGACGTCGGGCACGATGCCGACCCCGTTGATCCAGTTCTTGTCGGGCGTCAGCCAGCGGGCGATCGTGAGCTTGAGGGCCCCGGTGTCGGGCAGCTCGATCCACTGCTGGACGGTGCCCTTGCCGAACGTCGTCTCGCCGACGAGCGTCGCCCGATCGCGGTCCTGGAGGGCGCCCGCGACGATCTCACTCGCCGACGCGCTTCCCCGGTCGATGAGGACGACGAGCTCGATCGCCTCACCGGTCGCGATCCCGCCGGTCGACGCGTCGGTCGCGGACTGCCGTCCGCCGGCGAACTGCTCCCAGAAGATCGGCCCCGAGCCGATGAACTCCGACGCGATCCGCCGGGCGGCGGTGACGTAGCCTCCCGGGTTGCCACGCAGGTCGAGGATCACCTTCGAGCGGTCGGCCTCGAGGTCCAGCGCGAGCGCGTCGTGGAACTGTTCGGCGGCGTTGTCCGAGAAGCCGGTCACCCGGATGTAGCCGATCGCGCCGTCGGCGAGGTCCTCTTCGATGACCTCGCGCTGGACGATCACGTCGCGGACGACACCGACGTCGAACGGCTCGCCGCCCTCTCGCCGGATCGTCAGGACGACCTCGGTGCCTTTCTTGCCGCGGACGCGGTCGCGGGCGCCGTCGATCGTGAGGCCGTCGAGCCCGGAGCCGTCGACGGCGACGACCACGTCACCCGGTTCGAGACCGGCCTTCTCGGCCGGCGAGCCGGCGAGCGGGCTGACGATCACGAGCACGCAGTCCGGCCCGAGCGTCGAGCAGTCGCTCGTCTCGCCGGTCAGCGGGTTCAGCGTGCCGATCTCCGCGCCGATGCCCTCGAACTGGCCCGAGAGGTCCTGCAGCCCGGCCTGGTACTCCTCCGGGGTGAGGTACGTCGAATAGGGGTCCTCGAGCGCCTCGACCATGCCCCGGATCGCGCCGCGGATGAGCGCCTGGTGGTCGACGTCGCCGCCCGCGTACTGCGTGTCGATCGCCCGGTACGTATCCCAGAACGGCTGGAAGAGGTCGGCGTCGGCGGCCGGCGTCCCCGGCTGCGAGGCGGCCCGCTCGCCCACGAGGAAACCCGACATGAACAGGGCCGCTCCGGCGAAGACCGTGACGATCGCGACGGCGACCGAGAGGATCGGCGACGAGCGGCGGGGCTCGACGATCGGGCCGGGCGGCTGCCGGAAGCTCCAGTCGCCGGGAGGACGCGGCTCCTGCGACTCCGGCGAGGAGGGATCGGACGGGAACATCGAGGGCGACGAACTCCGTTGCAGCGAGAGGGGCGGTCAAGCGTACAACGCCTCGGCTGAAGCTACGCCCGCCGGGTTCGCGTCGGTTCGCGCGATCCGCTGCCGCGCTGGCCGCTACCGGATCAGGTAGGTCCGGACCGACAGCCAGGAGCCGAGGATCCCGAGTCCGACCCCGGCTCCGCCGACGAGGATCAGCAGGTCGCGGGCGAGCGTCCCGAACGTCAGCGGCAGCACCTGGAAGAAGCCGACCATGAACTCGCCGAGGGGCTCCGACCCGAGCCAGAGGGCGAGCATCGTGATCGTCGCCCCGAGCAGCCCGACCATCGCGCCCTCGAAGACGAACGGCCAGCGGATGAACGCGTCGGAGGCGCCCACCAACCGCATGATCTCGATCTCCTCGGCCCGGGCGAACACCGCGAGCCGGATCGTGTTGACGATGATGAAGAGCACGATCAGGGCGATGACGACGAGGATGACGGTGCCCGCGGTGCTCAAGACGTTCGTCACCGTCACGACGTTCTCGGCGAGCTGCTGCTGCTCGCTGACCTTCTCGACGACCGGCTGCTCGGCCCGCAGCGCCCGGACGACCTCGCCGTACGCGTCGGCCTGGGCCAGCTGGACCTCGAGGCTGGCATGGAGCGGGTTGACGTTCAGATAGCGGCTGAGGTCCTCCTCGCCCTGCTCGGCGAGCCGGGCCCTCCAGCGCTCGAGCGCCTCGTCCTCGCTGACGAACGTGACCTCGGTCACCTCGGGCATGCCCAGCAGCCGTTCGACGATCGGCTCGACCTCGTGGTCCTTCACGTTGTCCTTGAGATCGGCGACGACCTCGACCTTCGATTCGGTGTAGTCGAGGCTCGCCTGGAGTCCCGTCTGGAGGATCCAGAAGCCGGCCAGGAGCAGCAGCATCAGGACCATCGTGGCCGTGGCCGCGATGCTCATGAGCGCGTTGCGCCAGAACCCCTGCCAGGCGCGCTTGAGGCTGAAGATCACGAACGTCAGCATCGGCCGCCTCAGTCCACCCGGTGGTAGATGCCGCCGACCTCATCGCGGATGATCCGGCCCTCCTCGAGGGCGACGACGCGCTTGCGCAGGGCCGTCACGACGTCGGCGTTGTGAGTGGCCATGAGGACGGTGACCCCGAGATCGTTGATCCGCAGGAGGAGCTGGATGATCTCCCAGCTGATCAGCGGATCGAGGTTGCCGGTCGGCTCGTCGGCGATGATGAGGCGCGGATCGTGGACGAGGGCCCGGGCGATCGCGGTCCGCTGCTGCTCGCCGCCCGAGAGCTGGCTCGGCAGCTGGCCGCGCTGGGCGGTGAGCCCGACGAGGGCCAGGACCCGGTCGACCGCCGGCCGGATCCGTTTGCGGGGGACGCCGGTCACCTCGAGGGCGAAGGCCACGTTCTCCCAGACCGACTTCGTCGGCAGCAGCTTGAAGTCCTGGAAGACGATCCCGATCTTGCGCCGGACCCGGGCCACGGGGCGGCGGGGAAGCCGGGCGAGGTCCTGGCCGTCGAGGACCACCGAGCCGTGGGTCGCGACCTCGTCGCGGATCAGCAGCTTGATCAGGGTGGACTTGCCGGCCCCCGACGGCCCGACGAGGAAGACGAAGTCGCCCTCGGGGATCACGAGGTCGACGTCCTCGAGGGCGACCTTGCCGTTGGGGTAGACCTTCGTGACGTCGTGCAGGACGAGGACGGCGCGTTCGGCCGACGCCTGGCTGCGCGTGCGGCCGAGGAGGCGCTGTCGGATCGAACGGGCCGGCGCGGGCGAGAGGGTCACGGATGGCTCCGGGGTCGAGAGAAACGACACGGTCGGTGGCGCGAGCCGTCGACGCGCTTCATCGAGGCTTCGTCCCGGGGCACGCAGGGGGAGCCACGTCGGCCCGAAGGCTATCACCGCCCCGAACGGGGCCGCAAACCCCCAAAGGTCCCCCGACCGCATCGCGGGCCCCGCTTTCGAGAGTCCTCAGAGCAGGCCCGGCGAGATCGGTACGTAACGCGAGAAGTCGACGACCGGCCGGTTCCAGCAGACCAGGCACGGGAAGCCGTCGATCCGAAAGCCGCTCCGGAGCAGCCCGACCATCGTCGCGCCGGCCGCGCCGGGGACCCAGATGCCGAACGCGCCGCGCGGCTCGACCTCGGTCACGAGGTGGGCGACGATCGGCGCGAGCAGGTCGGGCTCCACCGCCGCCGCGGGACCCACCCGGCCGGCCTCCGACGCGTAGCCGTAACCGAGCGTCCGTCCGTCGGGGCCGGCGTAGCGAAAGCCGATCCGGCCCTCGGCCCGGATGAAGGCGTGGTCGGCGCCGGCGTCGAACTGCGAGGACGCCGCCACGACCGGTGCGATCATCGCGTCGGGGTCGTCGTCCGGCTCGAACCGGACGGGCCGGATCCCCGCCGGCAATCCCGGCAGCTCGTCGAGCCGGTCCGGAAGCCCGACGAGTCGCAGCAGGGGCAGCCGAGGCACGATGCCGAGCGATGCGTAGAGCGCGTTCGAGATCGGCTGGACGCTGTCCGTGCAGGTGGCGGTGGCGCCGTCCGGGTCGGTCGGCATGACCCGTCGCAGGAGCTCCCGGCCCACGCCCGCTCCCTGGGCGTCCGGCTCGATGAAGAGCATCGAGAGGAACCACAGCGGGGGGCGGCGGACGGCCGCGGCGAAGCCGATCGTCCGGGCCTCCTCGCCGGGCCGGCGGGCCTCGGCCACGACGAACAGGTCCGGGTCGGTCGAGCGAAGGTGGCCGTAGAGACGCAGGATCGCCGCGAGGTCGTCGGGGATGTCGGGCTGGTTCAGACGCGAGGTGTAGTCGTTGATCGAGCTCCGCCAGATCGCCGCACACGTCGGCAGGTCGGCGTCGGTCGCCGGCCGGTAGGTGATCGACGGGGCGGCCGGGTCGGCGGTCCCGGGTGACGCGTCGATGCCGGCCACGGCTCAGGCGACCTCGCCGCCGGCGTCGTCGTCCGCGCCGGCCGCCGGGCGGGCGCTCTGGCCGCCTGTCGCGAGCCGCTCGAGCTCGGCCTGCATGAACGCGTCGAGGTCGCCGTCGAGGACGGCCGCGGTGTTGCCGGTCTCGTGGTTCGTCCGGAGGTCCTTGACCATCTGGTAGGGGTGGAGGACGTAGCTCCGGATCTGGTTGCCCCAGCCGGCCTCGACGTGCTCGCCGCGGAGCTTGCGCAGCTCGGCCTCCTTCTCCTCGAGGGCCCGCTCGAGGAGCCGCGACTTGAGGACCCGGATCGCCGTCTCCTTGTTCTGGGTCTGGGAGCGCTCGTTCTGGCTCTGGGCGACGATTCCGGTCGGCAGGTGGGTGAGGCGGACCGCCGAATCGGTCTTGTTGACGTGCTGGCCGCCGGCGCCCTGGGCCCGGTACGTGTCGACGCGGATCTGGTCCCAGTCGAGCTCGATCTCGACGTCGTCGTCGACCTCCGGCAGGACCTCGACGAGGGCGAACGTCGTCTGGCGGCGCTTCTGGGAGTCGAACGGGCTGATCCTGACGAGCCGGTGAACGCCTCGTTCCGGCCGCAGCCAGCCGTACGCGGATCGGCCGTTGACCTCGACTGTCACGCTCTTGAGCCCCGCCTGCTCGCCTTCCTGCTGGTCCACGACTTCGGTGTGGTACTTGTGGCGCTCGGCCCAGCGAAGGTACATCCGGAGGAGCATCTCGGCCCAGTCGGTCGCCTCCGTGCCGCCGGCGCCGGCGCTGATCGAGAGGAGCGCGCTGCGCTCGTCGTATTCACCCGAGAAGAGCAGGGCGGTCCGCTCGCGAGCGAAGTCCGCGTCGAGTGCGGAGGCCTCGCGGTCCAGCTCCGAGGTGAGCTCGGGATCCGCGGATTCTTCGACGAGCTCGAGCGTCGCGATCAGGTCGCCGGCGCGCCGTTCGAGGCCTCGCCAGAGTTCGATCTCGTCGCGCAGGCCGTTCGCCTCACGGAGGACCTTCTGGGCGGCCCGCTGATCGTCCCAGAATCCCGGTTCGCCGGTCTGCGCCTCGAGCTGTGCGGCGCGCGCTTCCTTCGCCCCGAGGTCAAAGATGCCCCGAGGTCGACCGGATCCGCTCCGCGAGGTCGCGGATGGTGGAGGCGTCCACCTAGTTCCGGACCTGGAGATCCTGGAGCAGGATCGGGCGGAGCTCGATGAGGCGCAGGGCCGACTTGCTCCGGGCGACGACGGGGTTCACGCAGGGACAGTAGCCGTTGTGGGGGCAGACTCCGCAGTTGCCGTCACAGTCGAGTGCTGCGGCGTAGCTGCACGTCCGGCAGTCGCGCTCGCAGGCGATGAGATCGACG
>DASTEU010000212.1:0-4866 GCA_035709325.1 Candidatus Limnocylindrales bacterium
CGGTCATCTACTACTCCCTCCGGCGCAACCGTCTCGACGATGCGTCGGCCGACATCAAGCGGTTCCTCATCGGGTAGCCGGACGCCTGGCCCGGGCGGTCCGTGGGTCGCGACCCGTCGTCGCGGCCCGTTTCCAGGGGTCAAGGTTAGACAACCGACTAACAACAGGTAGACATCAGGGTCCCATCCCAGGAGACGTGCCCACATGGACCACACCCAGTACGCCATCGTCCACGAACGCATCAACGACCTGCTGCGCGACGCCGAGCTGCTCCGCGCCGAGCGACGCATGCGGGACGCCGGGCGGCGGTCCGACGAAGACGTCGGTCGCGACGGTCCGGCCGGCGACCGCCTGAGCGGCAACGGCCGCGCCCACGCCGGCCGCCGGCCGATCCGCGTCCGCCTCGGCCGCTGGCTCATCGGGGTCGGTTCGGCCGTCGCGGGCACGAACGGCGACACGGGCCGCGACGCCGCCGGTCACGCGGCCTGACGCGGCCGTTCACGCAGCCTGACGCAGCATCGCTGACTTCTCCGGCCCCTCGACCGGGACCGTGGCCTCCCACGCGGTCCCGGTCGAGCCTTGTCGGTTGCCGAAGATCGCGGTCCGGAGACCGAATCGCGCCGCGGTCGCGCGCGCCGTACACTCGGCGGCATGATCTCCAGGCTCCTTCCCCGACGTTTCCGCGCGGGCGTCGCCGTGCCGGTCGTGGTGGTCGCCCTCCTGCTCTGGCCGGCGGCCGCCTTCGCCCACGCCGAGCTCGAGACCGCGACCCCGGCCGACGGCGCCGTCCTCGAGGCGCCACCGACCGAGATCGTCTTCACGTACACCGAAGAGCTGGACCCGACCGGCAGCTCGCTCACGCTGCACGACGCGAGCGGGTCCCAGATCGCCGCCGGTGGCGTCGACCCGTCGGACGCGCTGATCATGCGGATCGACCCGCCCGAGCTGGCCGCCGGGGCGTACGAGGTCCGCTCGACGGCGCTTTCCGCGCATGACGACCACCTCGAGCGGAACGTCGTGTCGTTCACGGTCAGCGAGCCGACGCCGGCGCCCACGCCGAGCCAGACGCCGATCCCCTCGGCCACGGCGGAGCCGACGGCCCCGCCCTCCGCATCGCCCTCGGCCGCTCCGTCGCCATCGCCGTCGGAGGACGGAACGCCGGCCAGCACGACCGACGTCCTCATTCCGATCGTCGCGGCCATCGTCCTCGTCGCGCTGCTCGGGGCCTGGCTGTTGAGCCGGTCGCGCGGCCGCAGACCGGCGTGATTCGGCAGGGCCTGCGCCGCGCGGGCGCGATCCGGCTCGGGGCCCTCCTGGCCGTCGTCGCGGCGCTCGCGGCGGCACCCACGATCGCGAGCGGCCACAGCCTCGACGTCACGTACCAGTCGCGGCTCCCGCTCGCCGTCTACCTGATCGGAGCCGGCCTCGCGGTGGCACTCTCCTTCGCGTTCGTGCTCCTCGCCGACGTCCGCGCCTCACCGCCCGAGCGAACGGGGACGGGCCGGCTTCCGCCGGCCTGGCTGCGCTACGGATTGCGAGCGTTGGGGCTCATCGGCTGGAGCTGGATCATCCTCCAGGGTCTCGTCGGGGGAACGAGCGCCGGCGATGTATCGACGCTCTTCCTGTGGGTCTTCGGCTGGGTCGGTCTCGCGATCCTCTCGGCCCTCGTCGGCCCGGTCTGGCACTGGCTCGACCCGTTCGCGACGCTCTTCGATCTGGGCGCGGCCGTCCTGCGGGCGGTCGGGATCCGAGGCTGGGAGCCCGTCGAGCTGCCGTCCAGGCTGCGCCGTTGGCCGGCCGTCATCGGCCTGGCGTTCTTCGTCTGGCTCGAGCTCGTCGGAGACGCGGGGCCCGACACGCTCTTCATCGTCCTGGTCGGCTACACCGCGTTCACGCTGGCGATGATGGCCCAGTTCGGCAAGGCGGCATGGCGCCGCGACGGCGAGACGTTCTCGGTCTGGTTCGGCGTCCTGAATCGGCTCGCCCCCTTCGCCCTGACCGACGAGGAGGGCCGGGTCCGGCGCCGGTCGTATGCGTCGGGGCTGCTCGAGGCCGGCTGGGCGTACGCCGACGTCGTTCTCATCGCGATCGGGACCGGCTCGATCCTGTTCGATGGGTTGTCCCAGACGACCGTCTGGTTCTCGGTCTTCGGGGCGCCCTCGGTCGCGGCCGAGACGGGCCTTCTCGTGGCGTTCCTCGGGATCGTCGCGGCCGCCGCGCTCGCGGTGACCCGGTTCGTCGGCGTCGCGGCGACCGCCGCGGGCCTCCTGCCGATCGCGGTCGGGTACCTCGTCGCCCATTACTTCACGTACGTGCTGATTGACGGGCAGCGGATCATCGTCGCGATCGCCGACCCGCTCCAGCGGGGCTGGGACCTTGGCGGGTTCGGGTGGGCATTCCACGAGCTGACGGCCGATTTCCTCCCGCCGGGGTTCGTATGGACCGTCCAGATCGCGGCGGTTGTCGGCGGCCACATGCTGGGCGCGTGGGGCGGCCACGTCGTCGCGGCGGCCGAGGCCGGGACCGACTCTACGGCGTCCTACCGCCGCCGCCAGGTGCCGCTGGCGGTCGTGATGGTCGCGCTGACGACGCTCACGTTGTGGTCCCTCGGCCAGTCACTGCTCGTGGAATCACCAGAGGACGGCGAGACGGCCGCGATCGGCTACGTGGAGTCGGCCCCGTAGGACCGCCCGACGGTTTGTCCGATCTCGCACGTCGCCGGAAGTCACTCCCGTTTCGCCCCGACGATCTCGGACTCCGACATCGGATGACGTGGCGGCGGGAGGCGCCGGATGGCCGCCCCGTGCTCGGTCGGACGATCTCGGACTCCGAAATCGGCGCCCACGGGGGCAGGTGCTTTCGCGTGGCGTTCGAAACCGGACGGACTTGAACCAGGGTCGGCCCGCCGCCTCAGCGCTCGGGAGAGCGAAGCCCCAGCAGCCCAGGAAGCGCCGCCATCCGCTCGAAGGTGACAGCGCCGTCGCCGAGGGCCGCGAGGCGGCTCCGCGGCGTGATGCCGCCGGCGTAGGCGAACGCGGTCATCCCGGCCGCCAGCGCGGCCTGGACTCCGTAGACGCTGTCCTCGACGACCGCCGACCGGTCGGGCGCGACGCGCATCGCCGAGGCCGCATGGAGGAACAGGTCGGGCGCGGGCTTGCCGTTCGGGACGTCCGTCGCGCTGAAGATCGTCCGGTCGTCGAACCAGCCGGCCAGGTCGGTCAGCTCGAGGCTTCGCCGGATCTTGGCATGCGTCCCGCTCGATGCCACGCACATCCGGATCCCGGCGCCGGCCACGGCCTCGAGCACGCCCGCGATCCCCTCGACCGGCTGGAGCTCCTCGTCGAAGGTGCGCCGGTAGAGGCGCTCGAATTCAGTTTCGATCTCGGCGGGGACGGGTCCACCGAGGAACGCCTCGATGTCCGCCCGCATGTCGGCGTCGGACCGGCCGACGAACCGCTCGACGACTTCGGACTCCGTCATCGGCCAGCCGAGGCGCTCGAGGTAGTGGAGGTCGACCCGGATCGAGAGGCGCTCGCTGTCGACGAGGACCCCGTCGCAGTCGAAGACGACGAGATCGAATCGGCGACTCGTCACCGCGCCGCGGCCGCCGGAGCCGCGGGGCCCGCCTCAACCGGGCTGACCTCGCCCCGCGCCGAACGGTCCCGGGCCGACGACGCGACCCAGTCGCCGATCGGGCGGACATCGGCGAGGCGCCCGGCGATCGCGGGGTCGAGGGCCTCGGCCGCCGCGACCGCCGTCTCGATCGCGGTGAGGCAGAGGATCCCTTCGGCCGTTGCCGCCAGGCGGATCTCGGCCGCGTCGCGGACCGCGCCGGACCGCGGCGTCGGCGTGTTGACGACGAGGCGGACCGCGCCCGTCGCGAGGAGATCGAGGATCGCCCGCTCCCCGGCCGCGGGGTCGGGCGGCGTGCCGAGCTTCGCGACCGACTCGGCCTCGTACCCGGCTGCGGCGAGCGCGTCGCGGGTGCCGGCCGTCGCCGCGAGGCGGTAGCCGGCCGTGACCAGGGCCGCGGCGAGTCGCGGCAGCTCCGACTTGTCCCGGTCGGCGATCGAGAGCAGCGCGACGGCACCTGCCTGGCCGGGTCGCGGCGGGACGAGCGCCGCGCCGAGGAGCGCCTTCGCGAGCGCCACTCGCGGATCGGTGTGGATCCCGATCACCTCGCCGGTGGACTGCATTCCGGGTCCGACCGAAGGATCGACACCTCGCAGCTTGGCCGTCGAGAAGGCCGGCGCCTTCACCGCGACGAACGGCGGGGGCCGCAGGAGCCCGTTCGGCCAGCCGAGGTCGGCGAGGCGCCCGCCGAGCGAGATCCGGACGGCGAGCTCGACCATCGGGACGCCCGTCACCTTGCTCATGAACGGCACGGTTCGCGAGGCCCGCGGGTTGACCTCGATGAGGTAGACGCCGTCGTCGCGAACGATGAACTGGGCATTGACGAGGCCGCGGGCGCCGAGAGCGAGGACGATCCGCTCCATCGTCGCGACGATCAGCTCCTGGTCCCAGTCGCTGACCGAACGCGGCGGAAAGACGCCGACCGAGTCGCCCGAGTGGACGCCGGCCCGCTCGACGTGTTCGAGGAGTCCCGGGATCAGGACCCGCTCGCCGTCGGAGACCGCGTCGACGTCGACCTCGACGCCCTCGAGGTAGCGATCGATCCGCACCGGCCGATCGGGATCGACGACGGTCGCCGCGGCCAGCTGGCGGACGAGGTCGTCGGTCGAGTAGCAGAAGTCGATCGCGAGGCCGCCGATGACGAACGACGGTCGGACGATGACCGGGTAACCGATCCGCTCGGCCAGGGTGAGCGCCTCCTCGATGCTGTGGGCCATGCCGCCCTCGGGCTGG
>DASTEU010000213.1:0-4713 GCA_035709325.1 Candidatus Limnocylindrales bacterium
TCCGTGCTGGCGCAGCCGGCGCGTCCTCGTGCAGAAGGCTCCTCGCAGCGGTAACCACCGGAATGGCCCGGTGCTGTCGAGCGCGGGATGGCGCGACCTGCCACACGGGACCGCGCCGCCGCGTGCTACCGTCGCCCCACAGGCCGGGGCGAGATCAGGCGGAGGGCCGGGCGGGTGATCGGCAGGGTCGCGCGGGCGGGTGCGGCGTCGTTCGTGGGTTTCGGTCGCGGCATCTGGCTGATGCCGCTCGACATCACGTTCAGGACGGTCGGGCTGCGCTACGGCTGGCTGAAGGCCCTCTTCATCGGCACGCCGGCGCCCCTCCTGCGCGGGATCGGGCGCCTCCGCGCCGAGCGGGCGGCCTGGCGGGCGACCCGCCGCGTGCCGGCCTACCGTGAGTACCTCGAGAGCCAGTCCATCGACGTCGGGCGCCTCTTCCCGCTCGGCATCCTCGACCGCCTGCCCGAGACCGACAAGGCGAGCTACGTCGACCGCTACGGCCTGCTCGAGCGTTGCGTCGGCGGGGCGGTGGCCTACCCGGGCACGACGATCGACGAGTCGTCGGGTTCGACCGGGACACCGTACAACTGGATCCGCGGCCGGCGGGAGCGCGAGGTCGCCCACCGCAACATCGGCTTCTTCGCCCGCTACGCGTTCGGGACGAAGCCGCTCGTGACGATCAACGCGTTCTCGATGGGCGCGTGGGCGGCCGGCTTCAACATGAGCCTCGGGATGATGCGGCACGGCATCGTCAAGTCGGTCGGGCCCGACATCGACAAGATCCTCTCGACGCTGTCCTACCTCGGGCCGTCGTTCCGGTTCCTCATCTCGGGCTACCCACCCTTCCTCAAGCACCTGCTCGACGAGGGCGCGCGGCGCGACTTCCCGTGGGCCGACTACGAGATCCATGGCCTCGTCGGCGGCGAGGGCATGACCGAGGAGCTCCGCGACGTGCTCCTCGAGCGCTTCGTATCGGTCTACTCCGGCTATGGCGCGACCGACATCGAGATCGGCATGGCCGGTGAGTCGCCCGTATCGATCGCCGTTCGCCGCCTGGCCCGAGCCCGACCTGACATCGGCCGGGCGCTCTTCGGCACCGACGCCCGCCTGCCCATGGTCTTCCAGTACAACCCGCTCATCCACTACATGGAGGTCAACGCGCTCGGCGAGGTGATCTGCACGGTCTCTCGGCTCGACCTGCTTGCGCCGAGGATCCGCTACAACGTCCACGACGCGGGCGGGATCGTGCCGTACGACGACGTCCGGCGTGTGCTCCGCGAGCACGGCTTCGACCTCGACCGGCTCGATCGCTCACCGGACGTCCACGGGCCACGCGGACCCCTGCCGTGGGCCCGTCCGATCCCGCTGCCGTTCCTCTGGATCCACGGTCGACGCGATGCGACGATCAGCGTCATGGGCTCCAACATCTACCCCGAGGACATCGAGACCGTCCTGTACCGGGATCGGCTCGTCGCGCCGCGACTCCATTCGTTCATGCTCGCGGTGGTCGACGACGAATCCGGCACGCCGCGGCCCTCGATCGCCCTCGAGCTGGCGGCGCTCGAGGGCGTGGATGCGGTCTGGCGCGAGGCCGCGGCAGAACGAGTGCGGGACGGGCTCGAAGCCCTGAACAGCGACTACCGCTCGTCGCTCGCCGAGTTCCCCGGGGCGATGCTGCCGATCGTCACGACCTACGGCGTCGGGGAAGGCCCGTTCGCGGGCGACGCCCAGCGGATCAAGCAGCGCCGGATCGCGGCCGGCTGACTCCGGCCCCGGCCCGCGCCGTACGGCGCAAACCTGCCAGGTCGTGTCACGTACCGGCATCAGGCTGTGGCCATGGCGAGCGCGAGTACGACCGCGACGACGACCGAGACACACCGGCTCCGGGGTGCGCTCGCCTTCCTGATCGTCTACGTCGTCTGGGGCTCCACGTTCCTGGCGATCCTCTACGCGGTCGAGAGCATCCCGCCGTTCTTCACCGCGGGCGCGCGCCACCTGATCGCCGGCTCCATTCTGCTGGCCTGGGCCTGGTGGAAGGGCGAACGGCCCTCGGCGGAGGCCTGGCGCATGGGCTTGATCCTGGGGTTTCTGTTCTTCCTGGTCGGCCATGGGACGCTGCATTGGGCCGAGACGCTCGTACCTTCGGGCGTGGCCGCGCTGGTCATCGCGACCGAACCGATCTTCGTGGCCTGGATGCTGCCGCTGTTCCGTCTCGGAGGAAGGCCCGGCGTCACGACGTATCTCGGCCTGGGACTCGGGGCAGCCGGCGTCGCGGTGCTCTTCGGGCCGGACGTCACTGCGGGCGACGGCGTCGCCGTCGGGCTGCTCGCCGTGCTCCTCGGCTCGATCTCGTGGGCGGCCGGCATCGTGCTCTCGCGCCGGCTGCAGGAGCGGCGCAACGGCAAACCCGATACGTCCACGATGAACGCGGCGCTGCCGCTCCTGTGCGGATCGGGCATGCTGCTGCTCGGCGGCTTCGCACTCGGCGAACACCACGAGTTCAGCCTCGGCTCGGTCTCGACGCTGTCGTTGCTCGGGCTGCTGTACCTGATCGTCTTCGGGTCGTTGGTGGCGTTCACGGCGTATTCGTGGCTGCTCAAGCACTATCCACCGACGCTGGTGGCGACGCACACCTACGTGAATCCGATCGTGGCACTGATCCTCGGCTGGGCGTTCGCCGGCGAAGAGATCACGGTTTCGATCGCAATCTCGGCCACGCTGGCGATCGCGGCGATCGCGCTGGTGAACAAGGGCGAGGAGGGCAGGACGTTGCCGGCTGAGGTCAGCGACCCTCGACCGGCGTGATCGCCCAGCGGCATGACCTACTCGCGGAGCAGGCTCCGCAGCGCCGCCTTGACCCGGTCCTCGAGGGTCCCGCCGATCGTTGCGTCGGCCAGGGCGATCCGCGACGCCTCGCGGGCCTCGCCGAGCGAGTAGCCCAACGCCTGGAGCGCCGCGACGACCTCGCTCTCCGCCGCGCCGATGCCGGCAACCGCACCCGCGGACGCCGCGACACCCGCCGCGGCCACCTTCTCCTTGAGCTCGAAGATGATCCGCTCGGCGAGCTTCTTGCCGATGCCGGGGATCGAGACGAGGACGGCCTGGTCCTGCTGCATGATCGCGAGCTGGAGATCGGGCGTCGGGCGCGAGCCGACGATCGCGAGGGCCACCTTGGGGCCGACGCCGGTCACGGTCAGCAGCAGCGTGAAGAATCCCAGGTCCTCGGCCGTCCGGAATCCGTAGAGTGCCTGCTGGTCTTCGCGGACGAGGTGGTACGTGTGGAGCTTCGCGGTCGAGCCCGGGACGACCGAGGAGAGGATCGCCGGCGAGGCGAACACCTGGTAGCCGATCCCGGCGACCTCGAGGACGACCGAGTCGAACGCCACGGCCCCGACCCGCCCCTCGACGGACGCGATCACGCTCGGCCGGCCTCGGATACCAGCGGCGGTGGTGCAACGCGCGCCCGGTTGGACGTCCCTGTCGCGAACGTGCTCCTCGTCAGCCGCGGGCGGCTAATTCGAGCGCAGCCGGGGTCGTCGGCGGCGGCCTCTGGGATGGACCACCACCGGGGTTGGTGGACGGGGCGTCCGGGGCCAGAGGTCACGAGGCCGGCCGCTCGGCCTTGCGCTCCCGGCCCAGCGCCTCGCGGACGGCTCGCTCGTACGCGGACTCGCCGCGCTCGATCGGCGCGACCGCGGCCCGGTCCAGCACCGACGCGTTCGCCCGATCGGCGCTGCCGGCCCGGTTGGCGAGGCAGACCGCGATCGCGAGCGCGTCGGCGGCGTCGTCGGGCCGCGGCAGCTCGCTCATCCCGAGGACGAGCTGGACCATTCGCTGGACCTGCTCCTTGTCGGCCGCGCCGTACCCGGCGATCGCGCTCTTGACCTCGTTCGGCGTCGCCTCGGCCACGGGCCGGCCGTGCTGGGCCGCCGCAAGCAGGACGATGCCCCGGGCCTGGCCGACGGCCATCGCCGTCTGGGCGTTGCGGCTGAAAAAGACGCGTTCGACCGCGACGAGGTCGGGCTCGTGGAGAGCGAGGAGCTCGTCGAGCAGGGTGTGGATCGCGAGGAGTCGCTCCGGCATCGCCGAGTCCGGCGAGGTCACGAGGCAGCCGTAGTCGATCGCGCGCAGCCGACCGCCGTTCCGTTCGACGATGCCGTAGCCGAGGGCCGCGGTTCCCGGGTCGATGCCCAGGATGATCACCCGGCAACCTCGGCGAAAACGTCCTCGGGGATGTCGAAGTTCGCCGTGACACGCTGGACGTCGTCGAGGTCTTCGAGCTGCTCGACGAGGCGCAGGTTCTGGCGGGCCTTGGCCGAGTCCAGCTCGACGGTCTGCTTGGCGACCATCGTCGACTCCGCCGACTCGACCGCCACGCCGGCGGCCTCGAGCGCCTGGCGGACCGTCTCGAGGTCGCCCGGCGTCGTGAAGATCTCGATCGTCTCGGGGTCCTCGGTGTCGACGTCGTCGGCGCCCGCGTCGATTGCCGCGAGGGCCACGTCGTCGGCGTCGCTGCCGTTCCGCGGCACCGCGATCACGCCGCGCGGCTCGAACTGCCAGGCGACCGCGCCCGAACCCGCGAGCTGGCCGCCGGACTTCGCGAAGATCGAGCGCACCTCGGCGGCGGTCCGATTCCGGTTGTCGGTCTGGGCCTCGACGAGGACCGCCACGCCGCCCGGGCCGTAGCCCTCGTAGACGATCTCCTCGAACTGT
>DASTEU010000214.1:0-4765 GCA_035709325.1 Candidatus Limnocylindrales bacterium
GTAGCGCGAGAGCGTCGGCGGGTCGTTCCAGGCGAAGATGTCGAAGCCGGTGACCGACAGGGCATTCGCGAGCGCCTGGCCGGGCAGCGGGTTCCCGAACTCGAGCCAGTCGCGGATCATCCAGGGGGCGAAGATCGCGAGCGCCACGACGGCCGGGACGGCGACGAGCCACGCCTTACGGCCAACGTCGATGCCCCGCCGGCTCCAGACGACGACGAGCCAGGCGAAGCCGACGAACGCCGCCTCGTTGCGGGTCAGCGCGGCGAAGCCGATGAGCGCGCCGAGCAGGAGCAGCCGGGCGTCAACCGGCCGAACCGTGGAACCGTCGGCGAGGATCCGCGGCATCAGCAGGCACGCCCCGAGCGCGAGTGCGGCGAACGGCATCGTCGAATCGGGCAGCGACGAGTGGAGCGCCAGTGGGAGGTAGACCGCGGCCGTCAGCCCGGCGCCCATCGCCAGGACGCGCTGCCGGCCGAGCGCCAGGCCGCGCTCGGCGGCGGCGTCGGCACCGAGCCGCCAGGCGAGCACGGGCACGACGGCGCCCACGACGATCGAGCTCCACTGGGCCGCCGCGAACGTCGAGCCGAGGACCGCCATCGGGGCCGCGGCGAGGAACGTCGGCAGCGGCAGCCAGACCTCGAAGGCCGGTCGCGGGAACGCGAGCGGCGGCGTCTGGTAGCTCCACAGGGCGTTGCTCGTCAGCCCCTCGCCCGCGAGCAGGTTCCGGGCCACGCCGACGTAGTAGGCGGTGTCCTCCGGCTGCGGGAAGACGACGAGCGACGCGGTCGCGATCCGGGCGACGATCGCCACGAGGAACACGACGCCGGCCGACAGGAGGAACTCGCGACGGCTCACGACGTGCCTCCGATCGCGGCGGTGACCGTGCAGCGGACGTCGGCCGGGCTCGCGCAGACCGGGTAGATCGCGGCGCTCGTCTCGCCACCCGGGCCGGGGATGCCGATGAGCCGTGGACCGATCCAGGGCGGCCGCGCCTCACCGGTGAAGATCGGAGCGAGGGCCGGGACGGCGTCATCCCGCTCGATCACCAGCCACTCGATCCGGTAGGCCATCGCGACCTCCCGGATCGTCTCGATCGGGTCGTTCGGGGTAACGACCCCACCGTGTCCCGTGTGATAGCGGTAGCCGCCCGCGTCGAGGGTCATGAGCCGGGCGTCGGGGGCCGCGCCCGCGAGGCTGAGCGCCGCGGCGATCGCCCGCCGTTCGGTTCGTTCCCGATCCCAGCGGCCGTGCACCCCGAGCGCCGACGGCGCGGCCGCGAGCACGGTGAAGCCGACGGCCGCGGTCACGAAGAGTCTCGTCGCCGCCCCGCGGTCCCACGTCGGGCGCCGCATCGCGACCCACGCGACCGCGACCGCGATTCCCTCGAGGGCAAGGAGATAGGCGTGCGGGGCGAGCGCGACGGCCGACTGGATGAACGTCCCGCCGGGGACGTGGACCGCGGAAACGAGGGCGGAGAAGGCGAAGAGGATCGCGGCGTACGTCAGGAACGGCCCGAAATCGACCGATCGCCGGCGGGCCCAGCCGCCGATCAGCATGAACGGCAACAGGATCCCTGCGGCGACGAGCGTCGTGAAGATGCCGACCGCGGCGACGAAGCCGCCGACCCGGCTGGCGAGGAGCGGCAGCAAGCCCTGGCCGAGCAGGTGATCGAGCGTGGCCGGCGACGTGATCGAGTTCCACTCGTCGATCGAGCGGATGAAGAGGACCTTGCCCGATGCAGTCGAGGGCGACAGCTGGCCGAAGACCTCGAGCTGGCGCCACCACCACGGGGCCATGACCGCGACGAACAGCCCGAAGCAGGCGACGGCGGCCCAGACCGGGATGGCCGCGCGCCGCGCGCCGCCCGACTTCCAGGCTCGCCAGCGGTCGTAGAGGAACGCGAGGCCGAGGGTCGCCCCGACGAGGAGCCCGTCGTTGCGCGACAGCGTCGCGAGCCCGACGAGCAGTCCACCGAGGGCGAACGAGCCGGCGTGGCCCTTCAGCCCGCGGGCGGCCATCCACAGGGCGCCGGCGACGAGCGGCTGGTAGAGCGAGAAGTTGTCGGGCTGGACGAGGAAGACGGTCAGGAGGCCGGGGACCGCGGTCAGGACGCCCGCGCCGACCGCCACGAGGGGTCGGACGCCCGCCTCCCGTCCGATCGCCCAGGCCAGCGGCGCGGCCAGCGCGCCCGCGAACGCGAACGGCAGGGCCGAGGCGAGCGGCGTCGGACCCAGCAGCCAGATGAACGGCACCTGGACGAGGGACGCGAGCGGCATCCAGTGGGCGTTGCTCGGAATCGGCAGGACCGGATCGGCCGGCAGGCGACCGCCGACCTCGGCGAAGACCCAGATGAAGTCGACCTCGAAACCGCGCCCGTCGGCGATCGCTCGGGCGACGTTGACGTAGTAGTACGAATCGGGATACGCGGGATCCGGAAAGAGGGCGATGAGGACGAGTCGGACGACCAGCGCGAGCGCATAGAGGGCAATCGGGGTTCGCACGGTCGGTGCAGCGTAGCACCGGCCAACCCGCCCTCCGACCGGTACGAATCGGCTATCCGCGGGCGACCGCCGAACCCGGTCCGGACGGGCAGCCCCGTCGCTAGGATGGGCTCTGTGACCAGCCTCTCGGGCATCTACGGGCTGCGCCTGCTCGCGGCTCCGGGCGTGCGGCGGGCGATCGTCGTCACGGTCCTCCTCGTCGTGCTCGGCTTCCGGTTCATCCAGCTGATCGGGTTCTCGGGCCAGGTCCAGTGGGGCTACGACTTCTCGGCCTACTGGTCGGCGGCAGGCCGCCTGCTCGATGGTCTGCCCCTCTACGACCCAGAGCAGCTGGCCGGCTCCTACTCACCGCAGGAGCAGTTCCGCTACCTCTACCCGCCGTTCCTCGCGGTCGTCGTGACGCCACTCGCCGCCGCCTTCCCCACCGACTACCGACTGGCGAACCTCGTCTGGGCCGTCCTCGGGGCGGCGATCGCGGCGGCCGTCGTCCTCGCGGTCGCCCGGCGGGAGTCGATCGGCTCTCGCCGTGACACGGTCCTGTTCGTCATGGCCGCGTTCGCCTTCCCGCCGCTCGTCGGAGAGCTCGTCATGGGCAACGTCCACCTCGTTCTGCTGGGCCTGCTCGGCGGCGCCTGGATCGCGCTGCGGGACCGGCGGCCGGCGGCGTCGGCGGTCGCGGGCTGCCTGATCGGAGCGGCCGCGCTCATCAAGCTCTTCCCGGCCCTGCTGATCCTGTGGCTCCTCCTCCGCGGCCGCTTCGCCGCAGCGGCGTGGGCCCTCGTCGCGATCGCGATCCTCGCCGCCGCGACGCTGCCGATCACCGGCCTCGGGCCTTGGTTCGACTATCCGACCGTGATCCTCAACCTCGGCCCGCCGGTCGACACCCGCGACACGCTTGCGCCGATCGTCTGGCTCTCTGCGGTCGTGCCTGCGGACGCGGCCCGCGTCGTCGTCGCGGCCGCGGGTGTCGCGCTCGTCGTCTGTGCGGCCCGCCGGGCGGACGAGCCGATCGGCTTCGCCATCGCGGCGACGGCGTCGGTTCTCGTGGCGCCGGCGCTCTACCACCACTACCTCGCGATCCTCGTCCTGCCGCTGCTCCTCGCGTTGCGCTGGGCGCCGCCGTGGGGCTGGGTCGCGGTCGCCTACATCGCGATGTTCGGCGGCGAGCAGGCGGCCCTCGGGGAGGCGTCGTGGGTCGTGAACCGGCTGCTGCCGACGCTCGGGGCGCTGCTCCTCCTCGGCGGGCTCGCCGTCCGGGCATGGCGCACCTCTCGGCACCCGCCCGTCCCGGCGGACCCGGCCGCAGCCGCGTGAGCCCGACCCGCCGCAACGGCGTCCTCGCGCTCGCCGGGCTGCTCGGCTGGGGCGGGCTCGCCTGGCTCGCGGTCACGATGTTCAACGCCTCGCCGCGGACTGCCGCCTTCGACCTGGAGCTGCTGCTCGACGCGGGTCGCGCCCTCGCCGCGGGGCAGTCGCCGTACGAGCCCTCGATGGTCGCCGGGGCGACGCCGGGCGCCACCGATCTGTTCTACTCGTACCCACCGCCGGTCGCGCAGGCGATGAGCCTCGTCGCCGCCCTCCCGTCTGGCGCGATGTTCGCGGCACTGTGGATGGCCGCGATCGCCGGCCTCATCGCATCGGCCGGCCTCGTCGCCCGACGCCTCGCCGTCCCGACCGTCGCCCTCGCGCCGTTCTACCTGCCGCTCGGGATCGCCTTGCTCTTCGGCAATCTCGACGCCCTGTTTCCGTTCGCGTACGGGCTCGTCCTGGTGGCCGCCCTCTCGACGGGGCGGGCCCCGCGGATCGCCGGCGGCGTCGCGCTGGCCCTCGCGGCCGTCGCCAAGGTCCATCCCGGGAGCCTCGGATTGTGGTTCGCCGGCCGGGCGGTCCGCGAGCGCCTCGACGGCCGCCCGCCGCGCGCGGCGCTCGTCGTCGGCGCCGCCGTCGGCACCGGCCTCGCCGTCCTCATCCTGAGCCTCGTCGCGGGCGGCACCGAGCTCTGGCGGGACTACGTGCCGGTCGCCGGGGCCGCCAGCGGCGCCCGCCTGCTCGACGCCCGGAACGCGGGGCCGGCCGCACAGGTGGCCCTCGCGTTGGGAGGCGACGAGGCGCTCGTCCGCACCCTCCACCTCGCGGTCGCCGCGGCCGCCCTCCTCGCGACGCTCGGAGCGGCCCTCGCCATCCGCGACTCGCTCACGAGCCTCGCGGTCGCCGCGGTCGCCTCGCTCGTCGTGCTGCCGGTCACCTGGTACCACTACCCGGTC
>DASTEU010000215.1:0-2569 GCA_035709325.1 Candidatus Limnocylindrales bacterium
GCCGGCCGCCGATCACCCCGGGCAGCGCGTCCTCCTGAAGGGCAACGAAGCGCTCGCGGAGGCGGCCATCCAGGCGGGCTGCGACGCGTACTTCGGCTACCCGATCACGCCCCAGGCCGAGCTCCTCGAGTGGATGGCCCGGCGGATGCCGGAGGAGGGCCGGGCGTTCGTCCAGGCCGAATCGGAGATCGGGGCCATCTCGATGGCGCTCGGCGCGGCGGCGGCCGGGGCCCGCGTCCTCGTCTCGACGTCGAGCCCCGGATTCAGCCTGATGGCCGAGGGGATGAGCTACCTGGCCGGCTCCGAGCTGCCGGTCGTCCTCGTCGACGTCATGCGCGGCGGGCCCGGGCTCGGCAGCATCGGCCCCGCCCAGTCCGACTACCTGGCGGCCGTCAAGGGGCACGGCCATGGGGACTACCGGGTTCCGGTGCTTGCGCCGGCCTCGATTGCCGAGGGGATGGTCCTCATGGCCGATGCCTTCGAGATCGCCGAGCGCTACCGGACGCCGGTCATCCTGCTCGCCGACGGGATCCTCGGCCAGGCGATGGAGCCGGTCGTCCCGACCTATCGGACACCGCCCCGAACCGACCGCGACTGGGTCCTCTCCGGCGCCGACGGCCGTCCGCCGCGGGTCATCAAGTCGCTCCACCTGCGGCCCGAGGCGCTCGAGGCCCACAACGTGCACCTCCAGGCCAAGTTCGCCGAGATCGCCGCCCGCGAGGTCCGCTGGGAGTCGGAGCGGCTCGACGGCGCGGAGATCGCGGTCGTCGCCTACGGCGTTGCGGCACGGGTCGCCCGGACCGCGATCGCGCGGGTCCGAGAGTCCGGGCTCGCGGCCGGCCTGTTCCGGCCGATCTCGCTCTGGCCGTTCCCGTCGGCCGCGCTCGCCGATGTGGCGTCGCGGCTGCGCGCGGTGCTCGTCGTCGAACTGTCGGCCGGCCAGATGGTCGAGGACGTCCGGCTCGCGATCGAGGGCCGGGCCCCGGTCTTCTTCCACGGCCGAACCGGCGGCATGGTCCCCTCGCCGTCCGAGGTCGTCGGGGCGCTCCGACGGGCCTGGGCGCAGACGGAGTCGCGAGGAGGCATGCGATGACCGTCGAAGCGCCGATCCGGACCGCGGTTCCGGCCGACGCGCCGGCGGCCCGGCGCATCGCCGGGCGGCCCCGGCTGCTCGAGGATCGCTCTACCCACTACTGTCCCGGCTGCGGTCACGGCGTGGTCCACCGGCTCGTCGCCGAGGTCCTCGACGAGCTCGGCGTCGCCCCACGCACGATCGCCGTCGCGGCGGTCGGCTGCGCGGTCTTCGCCTACGACTACCTCCACGTCGACTTCGTCGAGGCGCAGCACGGTCGGGCGCCGGCCGTGGCGACCGGGATCCGCCGGGTCCGCCCCGATCACTTCGTGTTGACCTACCAGGGCGACGGCGACCTGGCCGCGATCGGGACGGCGGAGATCGTCCACGCGGCGGCCCGCGGCGAGCGGATCACGACGATCTTCGTGAACAACGGCACATACGGCATGACCGGCGGCCAGCTCGCACCCACGACCCTCCTCGGCCAGCGGACCTCGTCGACACCGCTCGGGCGCGACGCCCGCGTCAACGGCTACCCGATCCCGATCACCGAGATGCTGGCGCTCGCACCGGGAACGGCCTACGCGGCGCGCGGCTCGGTCGCGACGCCGTCGACGATCGGGCGGACGAAAGCCATGATCCGGCGCGCGTGCGAGACGCAGGTCGAGGGGCTCGGCTTCTCGATCGTCGAGATCCTGTCGAACTGTCCGGTCGGCTGGCGAATGACCCCGGTCGAATCGATCGCCCATCTCGCCGAGGTGGCCGAGGCGTATCCGCTCGGCGTCCTCGTCGACCGCGGCGCGGAGGGCTGAGATGGAGCACGCGGTCGTGATCTCCGGGTTCGGCGGCCAGGGGCTCCTCTTCGCCGGCCAGGTGCTCGCCGAGGCGGCGATGCTCGAGGGCCGCGAGGTGCTCTGGATCCCCTCCTACGGCCCGGAGATGCGCGGCGGGTCGGCGGCCTGCACGGTGATCGTCGGCGACGAGCCGATCGGTTCGCCGGTGGTCGACCGGGCCGACGTCGTCGTCGCCCTGACCCGGCCGTCGTTCGAGAAGTACGGCGGGCTCGTAGAGCGTGGCGGCCTGCTCGTCGTCGACGGGTCGCTCGTCGACGCGCCGACGCCGCCGGGCGTCGAGCTCCTCGCGCCAGCCTGCACCCGGTTGGCCCGCGAGGCCGGTGACGACCGGCTCGTGAGCATCGTCGCGCTCGGAGCCGTGCTGGCGCGCCGGCCGATCGTCGGGCTATCGGCCCTGAGGACGGCCCTCGAGCGCGTCGTCGGGGCGAAACATCCGGAGCTCCTCGCCGCCGACCTCGTCGCGCTCGATTCCGGTCTGACGGTCGCCGCCTGACCGACGGCCCGGCCATTGCCCGCCCGCGGCGGGTTCGGTACGATGCCCGCGGGCGAGACCCGCGCCCGACCTCCTGACCGGCTCCCGTGCGGCCGGCACCGCGGAGGGAAAGGGGATCGTGTCCTCGGGTCGCAGGTTCGTCCTGACAGC
>DASTEU010000216.1:0-3800 GCA_035709325.1 Candidatus Limnocylindrales bacterium
CGTTCGCCCAGGACTTCACGGTGCTCGGCGGCTCGTTCTCGCGGGTCCAGTCCAACAAGATCAGCCGGATCCAGGACCTGGCGCCGAGGAGGGTCTGCTCACGATCCTCTACGACGCCGGGATCGAGAACGAGCTGTTCCCACTCCTGATCTTCGTCGGGATCGGCGCCCTGACCGACTTCGGGCCGCTCCTCGAGAACCCCCGGATGGTCCTGCTCGGGGCGGCCGGCCAGTTCGGGATCTTCGGCGTGCTGATCCTGGCCTTGCTCCTCGGCTTCAGCCGGGCGGAGTCGGCCTCGATCGGGATCATCGGGGCGATCGACGGGCCCACCTCGATCTACGTCAGCGGCCAGCTCGCCCCGCACCTCCTCGGACCGATCACCGTCGCCGCCTACAGCTACATGGCCCTCGTGCCGGTCATCATGCCGCCGATCATGCGGGCGCTGACGACCCCGGCCGAGCGACGAATCCGGATGGCGCCCGGAGGCCGCACGGTCGGCCGGCGGCTGCGCATCCTGTTCCCGATCGGGGTGACGCTCCTCGTCGGGACGTTCGTGCCGATGGCGGCGCCGCTCATCGGGGCGCTCATGCTCGGCAACCTGATGCGCGAGTCGGGCGTCGTCCAGCGGCTGACGGGAGCCGCGTCGAACGAGCTGGCGAACGTCGTCACGCTGTTCCTCGGTCTCGCGATCGGCTCGACGATGGTCGGGGCAAGCTTCCTCCAGCCGGGCACGCTGGCGATCCTGGCCCTCGGAATTGTCGCCTTCGGGCTCGACGCGGCGACCGGGCTGGTCCTGGCCAAGGGCCTCAACCGGCTGTCGGGCGGAACGTTCAACCCGCTCATCGGGGCGGCCGGGATCAGCGCGTTTCCGATGGCCGCCCGGGTCGTCCAGCGGGTCGCCCAGTCCGAGGACTTCGAGAACTTCCCCCTCATGCACGCGATGGGCGCGAACGCGGCGGGCCAGGTCGCGAGCGCGGTCGCCGGCGGGGTCCTGCTGGCCCTCGTCGCGGGCAGCGCGATCTGAGCGTCGCTCGGCCCCGGGCGGACGGCCGTTGGGGCAGCAGATCCGCCTGAAGGGGCAACGCCGCGGTCGCGGGCAGCGCCGAGAATGGACGGCGGGATGTTCTCCAAGCCGGCGGAACCGGTCCGCCCAGCCGCCCCCGAATCGGCCCGACCGAAGGTCGCCCCGAACGGCCAGGGCTCGCCCGTCGCGGCACCGGCCGTCGCCGTCGGCGGTCCGGCAGTCGCGGGTTCGTCGGTCACCCGGCAGCCGACCGCCGCCCCGGCGGTCCGCCGGCAGCTGACGGCGGCCCACGCCACGGCCCTCCAGGCCAGCGCCGGGAACCGGGCGGTCGCGGCGCTCTTCGGCAAGACGGTCCAGCGCGCATCGGCGGCGATGGGCCAGGGCGCCCAGCCGTGGATCCGGCCGGGCGACCGCGGACCGAACGTCGTCGACCTCCAGAACCGGCTCAACACGATCGGGTCAGGCGGAACGCCGCTCGCGGTGACCGGTCGGTACGACGCCGCCACGCGGGTCGCGGTCGACGCGTTCCAGACCGAGAGCGGCCTCGATGCCGACGGGATCGTCGGACCCCTGACCTATGAGGCGCTCGATCGGCGGACCGAGACGACGGCCGAGGTCGTCACCTCGGGGACCGACGTGACCGGCGACGCCGACGCCCCGACCCAGGCCGAGATCGACGCGATCGAGGCGGAGCTGAACCCGACGTCCACGGGACCGGGCGGCACGGTGAAGGACTGGGACGGCCGCAGCGATGCCGCCAAGCGGACCGAGCTCGAGACCAAGATCATGACTGCGCTCCAGGCGCATCTCGACGGCGTCACGCCCCGGATGAAGGAGATGGAGGCCGCCAAGGCCGCCGGCATCACGGTGACGACCGCCGAGCAGGAAGGCGCGGGCCGCCAGGCCAAACGGGTCGTCGATGCCGTGTTCGGCGCCGTCGCCTCGGCTGCGGCGCTGACCCGCGGCCAGGAGCGCGGGCGGGCCCGCTTCGCGTTCCGGGCCGGCGTCAACCTGCTCGACGCGAGCGATCCGAGCGTCCGGCGACCGGACCCCGTCGACCTGACCGACTGGATGTTCGAGACCGACGAGGACTCGGACAAGGCCCAGAAGGAGCACGGCTTCAACCAGAACCGGCGCGGCCAGGGCGAGCCCGCGTTCGCTGCCGCCGTGAAGCGCAAGTTCCTGACCAAGGGCGCGAATCGGGCCGATCTCACCCGGTTCGACCAGTTCGGGTTCTTCTACGCCGAGGCCGGGCCGCGGGTCCTGTCCCAGACGGCGCTCGTCGCCCAGCCCGGCTTCTCGACGAGCACGCCGGCCCACGGCGGCATCTCCGACGCCGAGCGCCTCGATCGGTGGAGCACGTGGGAGACGCTCGTCCACGAGTACATCCACACGCTCGAGCACCCGAACTTTTCGAAGGCCAACCCGAGCGGCAACCGCATCCTGACCGAGGGCTTCTGCGAGCTCTTCACCAAGGACGTCCTGTTCCACGGCGGTCGGATCGCGGACGCCCAGAGCGACGCCGACCCGAGCGTCCGGATCGACGTCGAGGGCGGCGACGTCCCGGACTTCGACGCGAAGTTCGTTCCCGACTACGATCCGGGTGAATACAAGTCGTTCCTCGAGCACGCCGAGAACATCCGGGCCCAGGTCGGCGAGGACGCGACGCGAGCCGCGTTCTTCCTGGGCCACGTCGAGCACATCGGGCTGAAGCCGAACGGAGAGATGATCGATCCGAGCGCTCCCGACGCCGCGCAGTTCCTCGCCCCCGAGCGCGTCGTCATCCCCTCGACCGTCCGCTCGGTGGCGGCGGTGAGCATCCTCAGCGGCGCGCCGGAGGCCGACATCCTCTCGGCGAATCCGGGGCTCCCCGCGAGCGGCCCGCTGCCGGCCGACGCCTTCACGACCGGCCTGATCATCCCCGGCACGACCCAGCACCGGACGCTGACCGTCACCGATCGAGCCGGCGGCCGCAAGACCGAGACGAAGGCCGACATCGGTCGCCAGCACGGCGTCGCCGAGCACGCGATCCAACGCGCCAACCCGAAGCTCAACCACCGCGAGCCACGGGGCGGCGAGTGGGTCCTGATCCCGGTGCGGTCGTGATGGACTGGACCGAACGGGGCGAGCTCGCCGAGCTCGCGGCGGGACGCTGGGACGGCTTCCACGGGCTGGCCGAATATGACCTCGAGGACGCCGACGCCCAGCTCGGTCCGCCGACCGAGGACGAGCTGTACGGCGGGCGCTTCGGGGGCGAGCCGGCCGAGTTCCGGCGCTACCCGCCGACCGTCGGGTCGCCGCAGGGCGTCACGTGCTGGCTCCTCGACGATGCGGTGATCGGCATCGAGATCCACGACCCGGAGCCCGACCGCGCGTCGCTCGAGGCGCTCGGCCCGCCGGACCTCGAGCTCGATTCGGGCCTCGGGCCGAGCTGGGCGCAGCATGTCTGGACCGCCCGAGGACTCGTCGTCCATCGCCGCGACGACCGGGTGGGACTCGCCCTGGGCCTGGCGCCGATCGACCCCGAGGCCTGGCCCGCGGACCCGCTCCGCTGGTGGCGGGTGGAGCGCCGGCGGCGCTAGGCGGCATCGCTCAGACGAGCGGCTCGACCTCGGCCGCGAACCGCTCCGCCGCCGCCACCTGGGCGGCGGACGAGTCGGCGACGAACCACAGCGCGAGCTCCTCCACGCCGAGCTCGGCGAACGCCCGGACCTCCGCGGCGATCTCGTCGGGCGTGCCTCGCATCGCGTAGTAGCGGTCGGTGGCGGGCCCGAAC
>DASTEU010000217.1:0-12770 GCA_035709325.1 Candidatus Limnocylindrales bacterium
CGCAGTCGATGAGGTTCTGGCAGGAGTCCTCGCTGTACCGGAAGTTGCCGGTCGCGGTGATCGTGAAGATGCTCATCGGCCGGGCGATCAGGTCCGCCCGGTCGGCCCGGAAGAGCTGCATCATCTCGACCATCCGGGGCACGCCGTGTTCGGTGAAGGCGCCCGACACGACCGGCCGCTTCGAGTTGGTCAGCACGAGGAACAGCCGCCACGCGTCGGAGACCTGGGCCTCGATGTCGTCGTTCGTCGAGAAGGCGGTCGCGAGGTAGGCGATGCTCTCGAGCCCGTCGGCGAGGCGGACGTATTCGACGAAGTCGGTCGTGTTCGCGAGTCGCACCTCGCCGGTGCGATGGTCGAGCACCTTGAGCCCCGACGACCCCGGCACGAAGTGGACCCGGTCGCCACCCAGATCGGCATGGGGCGCGCCGTCGCGATCGTAGAGGACGAACGACGATGGGGCCGAGTCGATCGCGGCCTCGACGACGTCCCGCGGGAAGAGGACGCGCTCGCCCGTCGCATCCGCCGGCAGGCCGGCCTCGAGGAGCCGGCGCCGCATCTCCGGGCCGCGGATCTCCATCCCGACGTCGGCGAGCACACGCTTTGCCTCGTCGAGGATCCGCAGGATGAGCTCGTCGTCGAGCATGGACAGGGACGGCCGCATCGACGCTCCTTGCGCTCCGCTCAGGGTCACGCCGGCCGCCAGCGTACCTGCAGCGATGCCGGCGATTGTCCGGCGGGCCCGTTCCACTGCCCCTCAGGTTGCGCCTGATGGTGCCCCGGGTTCCATCAGGCGGGACCGCCCGAACGGGGCCCGCCCGGACCGGTCGATTCAGTCGAGCGCGACCCGCTCCCGCCAGTGCGGCACGTGGGGGTCGAAACCGAGCGCCCGAACCTTCGGCTCGAGGACGACCTGGGCCTCCGGGTCGCCGTGGACGAGGAAGACCCGTCGCGGGAACCCCCGGGCCCCGGGCTCCTTGCCGTCGGCGAAGTTGGCGAGCCAGCCGAGCAGCTCGCTCTCGTCGGCGTGCGCCGAGAAGCCGCTGATCGAGCGGACGCGGCAGCGGACCGTGTATTGGCGCCCGTCGAGCCGGATTTCGCGCGCCCCGGCCTGGAGGTGGGCGCCGAGCGTGCCCTGGCCCTGGTAGCCGACGAACAGGAGCGTCGCCTTGGGGTCGCCGACGAGTTCCTTGAGATGGCCGAGCACCCGGCCGCCGGTCAGCATCCCGTTCGAGGCGACGATCATGTACGGCCGCGGCGTGCGGGCGATCTCCCGCGACTGGGCGACCTTTCGGGTCTCGGTCTGGTCGGGGTAGTCCAGCGGCGAATCGCCCTCGCGGAGCAGGCGGCCGGTCTCCTCGTCGAAGTACTCCGCGTGGCGGCGATAGATCGCGCTCGCCTTCGACGCCATCGGCGAGTCGAGGAAGAGCGGGATCTGGGGAATCTCGCCCTTCTCGATCAGCCGGTCGAGCTCCCAGACGACCTCCTGGGTCCGGCCGATCGCAAACGACGGGACGAGGAGGACGCCCTCAGCTTCGGCGACGAGCCGGACGGTCTCGGCGAGGATCCGGATCGCCTCGTCGTGCGGCTCGTGCTCGCGGCCGCCGTACGTCGACTCGATGAGGACGTAATCGGCCTCGCGAAGGATCGTCGGGTCGCGGATGATCGGCGTGCCGGGCCGGCCGAGATCGCCGGAGAAGACGATCGTCCGCTCCTCGCCGTCGGCGTCCGACGCCCGTACCCGGATGATCGCCGAACCCAGGATGTGGCCTGCGTCGACGAACGTCGCGTGGATCCCGGGCGCGACCTCGATCTCCGCGTCATAGCGGACGCCGCGGAACAGCTCGACCGCGCGGCGGGCGTCACGCTCCGTGTAGAGCGGTTCGTCGAGGTCGATGTCGATCGAAGGCGGCTGGCCGCGGAGATCGGCCTCCGCGTCGTCGGCCCCGGGTCCCGCGGTCTCCGACCGCCGAGCGCCTGACGCCGTCGCCTCGGCCGCCTCCTCCGACGCGCTCGCCGAGGTGATCGTGGCGGCATCCGGGGCGGGGGGCCGATCCGTCCGAGCGGCGTCGGCCGCGCCCGGATTCTCGGCCAGGTGGAGCGCGGCCTCGTACGCCGCCCACTCCTCGCGGTCGTCCTCGACGGCCTTGTCGGGGTTTCGCTTCTCCCAGCGTGCCTCACGCTTCGCGAACTCCTCCTGGAGGTGGCCGGAATCGAGGAGGACGAGCTCGGCCAGCTCGCACGTCCCGTCCGTGGCGTAGATCGGGCCGTCAAAACCCTCGAGCACGGCTCGCGGGATCAGCCCGCAGTGGTCGAGGTGCGCGTGGGTGAGGAGGATCGCGTCGAGGTCGGCCGGGTCGAAGGCGAACGGAACGCGGTTGCGGACCGCCTCGTTCGGGCTGCCCTGGAAGAGGCCGCAGTCGACGAGGACGCGCGCCCTGTCGGTGACGAGCAGGAACTGGGAGCCCGTGACCGTCGTGGCTCCGCCGAGGAAGTGGATCTCCATCCGCGCATCCTGCCACGGTCGCGGTCGCAGCAGACCACCGGGTCGTGCCGGCGACGTTGCGTGGTGCTGTCGGGACGCGGCGCCGAAGCGGCCGCCGAAGCGCGGCTTTCGAAGCTAGCGGCGGATCGGCGCTCGAGTCGTCACCGGGACCGGTGCCGGAGCGGGTCTCGGCGGCGTGAGGCGGAGGCCCTCGAGCGCGCGCTCCAGCCTGCGGCCGAGCTCAGCAACGACATCCCGGGCGGCACGGAGGATCGTGGTCATGCCCGGACGGTACGGCCCCGATCGCCACGACCCCGTGCCGGTCCAATCCACGGGATTACAGCTCGCTATCAGCCGAGGGGCACCGCGACGAGCGCGTCGATCGCGACCGCGGCGAACAGGAGCGTCAGGTACGAGATGGAGAAGCGATAGAGGCGGATGGCGCCGGCCGTCGAGCCCTCCTCGGACGCACCCTGGCGCCAGAGCGTCCAGGCTCGCCGAAGGAAGATCGCGCCGAGGACGACCGCGGCGATCAGATAGATCCAGCCCATCCGGGCGACCGCCCAGAGGACGAGCGAGATGGCCACCATCAGGACCGTGTAGAGCGCGATCTGGCGCGTCGTCTCGGGGACCCCCCGCACGACCGGCAGCATCGGCACGCCGGCCGCCGCGTAGTCCCGGCGGATCCGCAGCGAGAGGGCCCAGAAGTGGGGCGGCGTCCAGTAGAACACGAGCGCGAAGAGGAGCAGCGCCGGGACGCCGATGTCGCCGGTGACCGCGGCCCAGCCGATGACCGGCGGCAGGGCCCCTGCCGCCCCGCCGATCACGATGTTCTGGGGCGTCGTCCGCTTCATGAGGATCGTGTAGACGACGACGTAGAAGCCGATCGCGAGGAGGGCGAGGAACGCCGCGAGCAGGTTGACGAACCAGGCCAGGACCGCGAAGGACACGACGCCGAGGAGCAGGCCGAAGACGACCGCCCGCTCGGGGTCGACCTGGTGGGCCGGAAGGGGTCTGCGTCGCGTCCGGGCCATCAGCTCGTCGATGTCCCGATCGATGTAGCAGTTGATCGCGTTCGCGCTGCCGGCCGCGAGCGTCCCGCCGACGAGCGTCCATACCGTGAGCCACAGCCAGTGACCGAGCTGGATCCCGGGCACCTCGCGGGTCGCGAGGACCATCGCCGGGACCGTCGTGACGAGGAGGAGCTCGATGATCCGCGGCTTCGTCAGGGCGATGTACGCCCGGACCGATTCACCGCGGCTGCGGGCGCCGGCCGCCGCCGTCTCCCCTCCCCCCTCCCGTTCCGCGTCCGAGGCGCCGCCGCCGCGCCCCGCGAGCCTCGCCGGATCGCCGCCCCGCGGCGCGGCGGCGGTCCGGGCCGAGTAGTAGCTCGCCGTGGCGAGCCCGACGAGCGCCGCCCAGATGAGCGCGCCGAGCGCGAGGTGGAGCGTCTGGGTCCAGCCGTCGAGCCCGGTCAGGATCTGGAGCCCACCGATGACGGCCTGCAACGGGTAGAGCACGGCGAGCGCCATGGCCAGCCAGGTGAGTGTCCGGTTGTGGCGCTGGGTCCGCCATGCGACGAGGACGACGGCCGCCACGATGAGCCCGACGACGATCGCGATCCAGCGATGCAGGACGTGGGCGCTGGTGTCGTCGGTGAGCGCGGGGAAGAGCGAACCGTTCATCAGCGGCCAGTCCGGGAAGACGAACCACTGCGACGTCGCCGTCACGTGGGAGCCGAAGAGGAGGAGCGCAAAGACCGAGAGCGCGGCGAAAGCCGCGAGCAGCGTGAACCGCTGGCTCGCGCCGCGACCGCCGATCCGCGCCGGATACGCAGCCCGGACGAGGATGAAGACGAGGAGGCCGACAAGGGCCATCGCCGCGGCCAGGTGGGCCGTGACGGACTCGCCGGAGTTGTTCAGGCGGACGGTCTCCCGGCCGAGCCAGGCCTGGAAGATCACGAGCCCGAGTGCACCGAGCGAGGGCCACAGCAGGCTCGCCCGGTCGCGGTGATCGCGGACCGCCACGTAGGCGAGGGCCAGGATCGCGAACCCGATGACCACCGCGACGCCCCGATGGATCCACTCGATCCAGGCCTTGTAGTCGTCGAGCGGCGGGATGATCTGGCCGTGGCAGAGCGGCCAGTCCGGGCACCCCATGCCGGAGCCCGTCGCGCGGACGATGACACCGACCGTAACCAGCACGAGCGTCAGCACGACGCTGGCGGCCGCGAGCTTCTGGAAGCGGGTCAACGGGCTCTCCAAGGGTCGCCGACGGGCGCCGGGGAAGGTCGGTCGGCAGGCGTCATTCTAGCGCGGGCGTGCCTTCGGTCCGGTGCGGGTACCCTTGCGGCCATGCATCTTCCGCGCTTCCCCCTCGCCGCCGCGCTGGTCCTGCTCGCCGTCGCCTGTACCTCGTCGGCCACGCCCGGCACCGGCTCGCCGTCTGCCGTCGCCCCGTCCGGCAGCGGCTCTCCCGCGATCTTCCCCGTCGTGATCTCGCAGGAGCTTGTCGTCGGCAGGAACCGGGTCCTCTTCTCGTTCCTGGACGCGAGCGGAACGAAGCCGATCGCCGCCCCCGACCGCACCGTCAAGGTCGCCTTCACGGGGCCGAACGGCGAGACCGTCGCCGCTCCGGATGGCGAGTTCATCTGGGCGATCGAGGACGTCAGCGGGGTGTACGTCACGACGGCCGAGTTCCCCTCGGCCGGCGCCTGGACCGCCCAGTTCACGACGGCGGCGCCCGGCTCCCAGGAGGAGACGATCCCGTTCGGTTTCGACGTCAAGGAGGATGCCAACGTCGTGCTCCCCGGCGAGGCAGCGCCGGCGGTCGACACGCCGACCCTCGAGGACGTCGGCGGAGACGTCCGGATGATCTCGAGCGACGACGAGCCGGTCGAGGCGTTCTACGAGACGTCGGTCGCCGACGCGCTCGCCGCCGGCGAGCCGTTCGTGCTCGTCTTCGCGACGCCAGCGTTCTGCCAGACCCAGACGTGCGGCCCGACGCTCGAGAAGGTCAAGGACGCGGCGGAGGCCCACTCCGACGTCACGTTCATCAACGTCGAGCCGTACCAGACCGAGTTCGTCGAAGGCCGCCTCGAGCCGGTCCTGAGCGAGTCGAACCTGCTCCAGACCGTGCCGGCCGCGGACGCCTACGGCCTCGTGACGGAGCCGTACATCTTCGTCGTCGACGGCGACGGGATCGTGAGCGCGTCGTTCGAGCTGCTCTTCACGCCCGAGGAGATGGACGCGGCGCTCGACGCGGTCAGCTAGGGCGTCGGGCCGGTCCCGGGCGCGTCCTCGAGGCGGATCGCGAGTCGCTCGCCGGCCTCCTGGCGATAGGTCACGACGATCGGCGTGGCCGCGGCCTGGTGCTCGCCGAGATGGCCCGGCGGGAACTCCGCGGCGTTCTGCAACTCGCCGATCCGGAACTCCACCGTCCGCCCGTCGTCGGTTCGAAGCGTGAAGGCCCGGACGTCGGTGAGCGACGCGGCGTCGACGCCGATCACGACGCCCGTTTCGGTCAGGTCCGCCGGGCGGGCCAGCGAGCCGCCCACGAAGGCGACCACCGCGATGAGCGCGAGGGCGAGGATTGCGAGCAGGAGGGCCCGCCGCGCCCGGCTCACGGGGCCGCGACCGCCGCGCCCGGGAACTTCACGACCCGGCGCCGGTGCTCCCCGGCGCATGGAGCGGTGCGCCGGCGTCGCATTGCGGGCAGCCGTCCGGTCCCGGCTCCCAGGTCGGCAGCTCCAGCTGCCAGAGGGCCCGAAGGGCATAGACCCGACCGGAAGCCGGCGAGGTGAGGGTCGGTCGGCCGCCGCTCCGGTCGACGAGGACCGCGGCCTCGACGATCTCGCCGCCCATCGCCTCGACCGCGGGGATCATCGCCACGAGCGATCCGCCGGTCGTCAGGATGTCGTCGACGAGCAGGACCCGCTCGCCTGGTTCGATCCGGAAGCCCCGCCGAAACTCGCGGGTCGACCCGCCGTCGCTCGACCGGACCTCCTCGGCGAAGATCGACCGGACGCCGAGCTGGCGAGCGGTCTCGAAGGCGAGGATGACCCCGCCGGTCGTGGGTCCGGCGACGACGTCGACGCGCGAGCCGCCCTCGGGATCGCGATGCCGGGCCGCCCAGAAGCCGCAGAGCTCGCTCGTCGCGGCCGGATCGGAGAGGACGGCGAACTTCTCGACATAGGCGTCGCCATGGCGCCCGCTCTTGAGCTGGAAGTGGCCTTCGCGCAGCGCCCCGGACGCCCGAAAGATCGCCTCGGTGCGGGCCGCGATCGTGGCCCGGGCGGCGGCCTCGAGGGCCGGCTTGATCGTCGTCATCGGTGGGCTGCTCCTCGGGCCAATGGTAGTGCCGGCGGCGGGCTGCTGGCGGTCGCGCCGAGGCTCGCCGAGCTCAGGGCCGGTACTCGACGCCTTTCGCCGAGGGCGCGCCCGGCCTCGATGGCAGGGCCGTGCCGATCAGCTCGCGGTAGCTGGACAGACTGCGACGGCGGCACTCGGCGTCCAGCTCGTCGACGAGTCGGACCGGCAGCGCCGGGTCGGCGAAGATCGCGGTCCCGACCTGGACGGCCGCCGCGCCGACGGCGAGGAAGTCGAGGACGTCGCCGAGCTCGGTCACGCCGCCGATCGCGACGACCGGGACGTCGACGACCTGGGCGACCTCGTAGACGATCCGCAGCGCGATCGGCTTGATGGCCGGCCCCGACAGGCCGCCGTAGACGTTCCCGAGGAGCGGCTTCGTCCGGGACGGGGCGACCGCGATGCCGGACAACGTGTTGACGGCCGTCAGGGCGTCGGCGCCGGCGTCGGCGATCGCCCGGGCGATCGGGCGGACGTCGGCGACGTTCGGCGAGAGCTTCACGAGGAGCGGCAGGTCCGTCGCCCGGCGGACCGCCGCCGTCACCTCGCCGGCGGCGCCGGCGTCGATCGCGAACTGCAGGCCGCCCCGGCCGACGTTCGGGCAACTGATGTTGAGCTCGATCGCGGCCACGCCGGGCACGCCGTCGAGCCGCCTCGCGACCTCGACGTAGTCGGCGACCGATTCGCCGGCGACGTTCACGATCACCGGCGTCCGCCACCCGGCCCACGTCGCGGCGTACTTCTCGATGGCGGCGTCGACGCCCGGGTTCTGGAGCCCGATCGAGTTCAGCATGCCGCCCGGCGACTCCGTGACGCGCGGGGTGATGTTGCCGATCCGCGGCCGCAGGGTCGTCCCCTTGCAGCAGATGGCACCGAGGCGATCGACGTCGACGACCTCGCCGTATTCGACGCCGTAGCCAAACGTGCCCGACGCGACGAGGATCGGGTTGGCGAGGACGAGCCCGCGCCCGAGGTCGACCGAGAGATCCACGGCCTCGACCGGCGGTGCGATCGCCCGGACGGGCTTGACCGGCGTCGCGCCAGCGCGACCCGGGCGAATCTTCGGGGCCTTGACCTTGCGCTCCATCGGGATCCGTGCCGGACCGGGCCGGACGTCGAGCGAGGTCGTGACGCGCCGCTTCGCCTTCATCGCCCCGGGCCTCCCGACGGAGCGTGGAACTCCAGGCGTTCCGGCGGGCGGTGCGACGCCGTCACGAGTCGTCCCTCGCCCAGCCGGCGGCGGTGGCCATGACCCAGGCCATGATCGAGAGCAGCGAGGCCCATTCGAGCGTCGTGAGGAGCGACACGTCCTCGCGAACGATCGGCGGCTCGAGCGCGGCCAGCCCCTGCTCCCGGATCGCCTCGATCGCCACGACGCCGAAGGCGAGGTATGCCGCCGTGGAGAGTGCCCCGATGCCCGCCTGGACGGCACCGAACCGGCCGTCCGGACGGCCGGCGAAGTCGATCGAGGCAAGGGCGATCGCGAGCGCGGTCAGGTTGAAGAACGTCGTCGATACGATCGCGTGGGACAGGATCCGGTTCATCGGGAAGAAGCCGACAAGCGACCCGGCAATCCCACCGACGACTCCGATCCGACCGTAGATCCGGGCCAGTCGGCCGCCGCGAGCACGAGCCAGAACGAGCATCAGCACGCTGAGGCAGGCGCCGCCGACCACGGCTCCCGCGTTGAAGACCGCGGCCAGCCCGGACACGCCCTCCTCGCCCAGCTCCGAGATCCAGTGGCTGAGCGGCGAGTATGGCTGGCCGGCCGTGCCCCGGTAGGCGACGGCCGTGACGGCGGCGCAGCCGCCGACGACCGCAGGCCCCGCGATCCCGGCCACGAGCGGCACGATCGATCCGCCGCGGCTCACCAGCCCGCCTCCCAGTCGATCTCATCGGAGGCGAAGACCGGCCCCTCGCGGCAGACGCGCTGGGGCTGGCCCGACACACCCATGACCACACAGCCGAGGCAGGCGCCGACCGCACAGCCCATGTTCTGCTCCATCGAGACCTGGAGGAACGACTTGCGGCGGGCGGCCGGCGAACCGATCGGATCGGTCCGACCACCGCCCCGCTTGCGGCCGAGCCGGGCGACGCCGAGGCGCTGGCGGCGGCCGACGGCCATGCGGGCGAGAGCCGCGAGCATGCCCGCAGGCCCGCAGGCGAAGGCCTGGTCGGCCCAGGCCTCGTATTCGGGGACGAGCTCGGTGACGAGGCCCGGCCTGCCGACGGAGCCGTCGACGGTCGCGATCACGTATTCGACCTCGTCGGGGAGCAGGGACGAGGGGTAGACGTCCCGTGCGCTCGCCGCACCGAAGAGCAGCGTCACCTGGCGGCCGGCCCGGATCGCCTCGTCGGCGAGGAACCGGACCCCGGCCATGCCGAGCCCGCCGGCGACGAGCAGCAGGTGGCGCGACCGCGGATCCACCTCGAACGGCCGGCCCAGCGGGCCGAGCATGTCGATGACGTCGCCGGCCCGCAGCCGCGTGAACCACTCGGTTCCGCGCCCGATCGTCCGGAAGTGGATCGTGACGATGCCGGTCGCCGGATCGGCCGTGTTGATCGGGAACGGGCGGCGCAGGACGAGGCCCGAGTAGTCGCTCGTCCGGACGTGGACGAACTGGCCGGCCCGCGAGCCGGATGCGAGGTGCGGAGCGTGGAAGGATTGGAGCCACTGGCCCGGGAGGATCTCCCGGCTCTCGACGAGTTCGGACGCGACGAGCCGCATCGTCACGCGCGGCGCGGACCCTCCTCGCCGGCCTCGTCGTCCTCGTCCTCGTCGGCATCCTCGTCCTCGTCGGTCTCCTCGGCGACCGGTTCGCCGACCCCGTTCGAGGCATCGGCCGTTTCGGCCGCGACAAGCTCGCCTTCGAGCTCGGGCGCGATCGCCGGATAGGCCTCGGCGAGGGCGTCGGCCAGGTCGCCGAAGACGTCGGTCGGGTCGTAATACTCGACGAGCTCGTCGGCCGAGCTGAGCGGCCGCCACTCGTTCTCCTCCTCGGTGAGGACCTCGGCCCGGAATTCGCCGGCGGCCGTCAGCGTCAGCCGCTCGTCCTCGTCGTCGTTGATGACCAGGTCGCCGATCCGCCCCGCGAGCAGGGTCGCCGCATCCTCGAACTGCTCGAGCAGGCGCGATTCGCTGCGCTGGCTGCGCTCCTGGAACTCGAGGGCGAGATCGTAGAGGCGCTGGGCGGCCAGCTCGTCGTCGTCGGCGTCGAGCGGCATCGGCTGGGTCGCGGCCCAGTCGTCGGCCGCGGCGGCGTACGGATCCGGCCCGGTGGAGACGCTCTCGTCGATGCCGATGCCGGCCGCCTCGAGCATCTCCGGTGTGGCCGTCGGCTCCTCACCCAGGCCGGCACTGGCCCGGGCCGCGTCGGCGAAGGCGGCGTAGACGTCGGCCGGGTTGTAGAGCTCGACGAGCTCGGAGGGCGACTCGAGGACCTCGGTCTCGCTCGTCCACTCGCCGCTCACCTCATCGACGAATCTGGTCCGGCTGCGGAACGTGAGGTCGGGCGCGATCGAGAGGTAATCGGGGTCCTCGTCGATCAGCGTCAGGCCGCCGATCTCGGCGATCCGGTCCTTGTTGGCGTCGAGGAATCGGCGCAACTGCTCGGTTGCCTGGACGAGGAAATCGGACCGCTCGAGGGCGGCGTCGGCCGCGATCTCGCCGAGCAGATCGTTGTGGCTCGTGTCCATCGCGTCGCCTCCCTTGTCGCCGTCGGTCATCCGTGGAGTTCGAGATCCGGGCCCATTCGCTCCCTGAGGAACATCGAGTGGTGGCGCTGGAAGATCCACTCCCCGGCTCGGTGGCCGAGGGCGCGGATGCCCTCGTCGGCTTCCAGCCTGTCCAGTGTCGCGTAATCGGGCAGTTCCAGCAGGATCAGATTGTCGAAGTCCCAGCCGTGCGCCACGTTGTACCAGCCCAGGAAGCGGATCCCGTACTTCTCGGCGTATTCGTGCATCTGGCGCGCGAACAATGTCTTCATGTAGAACTTGAAGAACGCGTCGCGGCCGCGGCGGACGGAGAAGTAGGTCGCGAGCACGGGCACCTCGGGACAGCCTCCTCCGATCTCACGCCGGCGGACGCGCCG
This sequence comes from Candidatus Limnocylindrales bacterium, assembly GCA_035709325.1. Lineage (GTDB taxonomy): Bacteria > Chloroflexota > Limnocylindria > Limnocylindrales > CSP1-4 > CF-46. The sequence continues at coordinate 10,941 of DASTEU010000217.1, forward strand.
GCCTGCCGATCATTGTCGCACGGGGCCTCCGTCGTCCGATGGTCCGCCGGGCCCTGATTCCCGCGCGCGCTCGGCGTCCTGGGCGTCGTGCTCGCCCCGCTCCTCCTCCAGCTCGCCGACGGTCTTGGTGGCGCTGCCGAGCGGGCGGCGCCGGGATCGGCGGTCGGCGGCGACGAGGCGCAACAGGAAGATGATCGTCTGGCCGGCGACGAGCAGCAGGGCGATCACGAGGAAGAGGAGTCCGGCGCTGAGCCACTCCGGCCAGCGCCAGGCGACGCTGAGCGGGGTCAGGACGATCGCGATCGCCAGGACGGCGAGCTGGAACCGGAAGCAGCCGAGGCCGGGCCCGCGTTCGGGGTCGAGGTCCTCGCCCTTGTACTGGATCGGTCGGGGGCTGGTCACGCGACGGAACTCTACATGTCGCGCGGCCAGCGCCCTCTCATTCCGGACCACCCGAACAGAACGAGCCTTCGGGGGCGCTTCGTCGACGCGACCGCCCGCACCGAGGCCCCGGCGGCGGCCGCACCTCGCCGCCGCTCGCCGCCGCTCGCCCGGAGACGGGCCGGACCGGTGACCCACTGAGGAAGCCGCGAATCTCGGACCCCGTTGTTCGGAACATCCGGAAACGGTCGGTCCCGCCACGTACCATCGCCGGGTGCCCCGGAACGACGACCCACCCGCCGGCCGCTTCGACTGGCATCCCGAGCCCGACCTCATCGGCTTCGCCGACCCGTCGGCGAGGCCGGCCCTCGAGCGGCTCGGCAGCGACGTGTGGGCGGCGGCCCTCGACTACCTCTACGACCACGCGTTCGCGCGGTCGATGGGCGAGCCGGCGGGTTCCGGACCGTTGCGGGAGACCTTCTTCGGACCGTCGGGCGAGCCGGGTCCGGCGCCCTTCGCTCCGACGACGTCGAGCGAGATCCTCGACGAGTTCCGACGGCGACTGGCGCCGCACCAGCTCAATGCCTACCACCCCCGGACGCTGAGTTACTTCACGCCGGCGCCGCTCATGCTCTCGATCGTCGGCGAACTGCTCGCCCAGGTGACCCAGCAGGGCGTCGACGTCTGGCACGCCGGCCCGTCGGCGACCTTCGTCGAGGAGGAGGTCGTCGGCTGGTTGTGCGATCTCGTCGGCTACGGGTCGGGCAGCTTCGGGCTCCTGACGTCCGGTGGGGTCATGGCGAACTTCCTCGCGATGGCCCTGGCTCGCGACATCCATCTCCCGGCCGTCCGTGGGGTGACGGACCTGCCGCGCGGCGCCGCCCTCGAGGGCGTGCGGATCTACACGTCGGACCAGACCCACTTTTCGATCGGGCGGGCGCTCGACGAGCTGGGCTTTCCGGCTGAGACGCTCGTGGTCCTCCCGACCGACGACCGCTTCCGCCTCCACGCCGAGCCGGTCGCCGCGGCGATCGCACGTGACCGGGCGGCCGGCCTGACTCCCCTCGCGATCTCGGCCGTCGCGGGCTCGACGAACACGGGTTCGGTCGACCGCCTCGAAGCGCTCGCCGAGCTGGCGCGGCGTGAGCGACTCTGGTTCCACGTCGACGCGGCGTACGGGGCGGCGGCGCGGCTCTCCGCCCGCGACGCGGGCCGGGTCGCCGGCCTGGATCTCGCCGACTCGGTCACGGTCGATCCGCACAAGTGGTTCTACCAGGCGTACGACATCGGCGGCCTCGTCGTCCGCGACGGCGGCCACCTGCTGCGGGCGTTCGGCGGCCGGCGGCCCGAGTACTACCGAGGCGGCGAGGGACCGGCCTCGAGCGAAACGACCGAGGACCACGAGGATCCCGGCCAGCTCAACTTCTACAAGCTCGGCTTCGAGGGAAC
>DASTEU010000218.1:0-3483 GCA_035709325.1 Candidatus Limnocylindrales bacterium
AGGTCCCTCGGCTCGGAGCCTGGGACCTCCTGGATACACCTCTCCCGTCTCGCGCCGATGGCTCGGCGCCGGGGCGGTTCGAAGACTCGGGTCCGCCTCACGGGACGAACGGCGCGCCTTCCTCGAGCAACGGCCGACCTCCTGGCTGCGGGCGTCTCCCGCGGTCTGTCGAGGACGGGGCCGAGTATAGCAGCGGGAAGGATCGGGAGGCGGGTCGGGGAGGCGGCCGGCGGCCGGTTTCTGCTGGCCCCCGGTGCCGGTGCACGCGGTGCACGTGTGAGCCCCAATTCGTTCGCAACCGGTCGAAATCCGCGCACGCGGTGCATGAGCCGACCAGCCGGGGCGGCACTCCCCGCGAATCCGTGCACCGGGGTGAACGATCTCGGCGTCGGAGACCGCGGCGCGAGTCGACATGTGCACCCGGTGCATCGCCCGGGCGGCCGGTGGTGCGCCGGCGCCGTCGGACGTTTGGCGGCCCGGCGTGGTACGTCCGTTCGGTCCGGTCGCGCCGGCCCGGCCGGTAGGCTTCGAAGGGTGATGCGTCTGCTCGTCGGCCTCGGCCTCCTGGCCCCGGCCGCGCTCGTCGTGCTGTTCGTCGCGATGCCGTCGGCGTTCGACTCGTGGCTCGACGAGGGCGTGCGATCGATCCTCGCGGCGGTGGCGGCGGCGACGGTCGGGGTGTCGCTCACGGCGGCCCTCATGCTCGTCTACCTGCCCTACCGCCTGCGGCGCCTCGTGAAGGCGGCCGAACGGCTCGCGGCGGGCGATCTCGAAGTCCAGGTCAAGGCACCCGAACGGGGCCGCGGCCTGGAGGGCCGGCTCGGGCGGGCAATCAACACCGTCGCGGCGTCGCTGACCGAGACGACCGACGCGGCCACGACCGACAAGCTGACCGGGGTGCCGAACCGCCGGGCGCTGCTTCTCGAGCTCTTCAACGAGGTCGAGCGAGCGAACCGCTACGAGCGCCCGCTGTCGGTTGCCTTCGTCGACATCGACCACTTCAAGGCGGTCAACGACACGTACGGCCACGCCGTCGGCGACATCGTCCTCCAGGGTGTGGCCCAGGCGCTCAAGGGCAACCTCCGGGCGACCGACATGGTCGGCCGCTACGGCGGCGAGGAATTCATGCTGATCCTGACCGAGACCGACGTCGAGGAAGGCGCCGTCCTCACCGAGAAGCTGCGGACAATCGTCGCCCGCCAGCGCTTCGCGGTCGAGGGCAATCCGGCCCTGTCGGTGACGATTTCGATCGGGATCGCCGGCGGAATCGGGTCGCGCCTCTCGACCGAGGCCCTGCTGCGCGACGCCGACGCCGCGATGTATTCGGCGAAGTCGCTCGGCCGGAACCAGACCTACGTCTTCGCCGAGCCCGACGAGGACGCCCGCGTGCCGCGGGCCCCGATCTCGGCCGCGGGCCGGGCGCGGGCCGTCGAGATCGGCCGGGCGGCGCGCGACGCGGCGACCGCGACGCTGACCTCGGTGATCGCGCCGCTGCCCCACTACCGCGGCCAGCCGTCGGCGCTCATCGCGACGATCGTCACCGCGATGGCTCGCAACCTCGCCCTGCCCGACGCCGAGGTCGACCGGATCAGGATCGCCGCCCTGCTCCACGACGTCGGCAAGGTCGCCGTGCCCCAGGAGATCCTCGAGAAGCCGGCGGCGCTGACCTCGGCCGAGTGGCGGACGGTCGTCCAGCACCCGCGGATCGGCCAGGTGATCCTCGAGCAGGCGGCGGCACGCAAGGACGCGGTCCCGAGCATCCTCCACCACCACGAGCGCTACTCGGGCCACGGCTACCCGTTCGGGCTGCGCGGCAACGACATCCCGCTCGGCGCCCGGATCGTCGCGATCGCCGACGCCTACGATGCGATGACCCACGATCGGCCGTACAAGCGGGCGATGAGCCACGACTCCGCGATCGCGGAGCTGCGCCGCCACGCCGGCACCCAGTTCGACCCGCAACTCGTGACGCTCTTCTGCGACCTGTTCGCCCGCGTCGCGCCGTCACCCGATCCGGGCGTCATCGCGAGGGGCATCGGCGGCGAGGAGGTCCTCGAGGACTCGAGCCTGCGGGCCCAGGCCCCGCCGCCTCCGGTCAGCCCCGTCCGTGTCGCCGGCCCTCCGGCGCGGAAACGGCGCCGCGCGAGGGGATCTGCTCCAACGTCCCCGGTCGGGACGGCCGACCAGCCGCCGACGATCCCGCTGGCCCGCGGCAAGTCCGACGAGGCCGTCGCCGGCTGATCCGGCGAGCGACGACCCGAACGAGGCCTCGGCGATTGGTCCCGTGGGACCTGGGCTCGCCTACGGCGTCGGATCACATCCCTGCGCGGGCTCGAATGGGACGCACCGACAGGTGTTCCCGGACCGCCAAGGCACGCCTGCGGCGCCTTCGGGAACAGGCCGCACCCCGTCAGACAGACCATCGCGAACAGCACGACCACGAGACGTCGCATCACGCCCCCTGGTCATCAACGTAATCGACGCCGTTGGATTTCACCGCCCACGGTGACTCCAACGGCCTGATATGCAAAGGCTGCCGACACCCCGACAGACAGAGCAAGACAAGCAACACGAAGGACCGTCGCATGTCCCGAGCATCACGGCCCTTCCCCCACCGATCAATCGGTGGTCACCCCGAACCGCGCCTTGCGCGTGGACCGTCGCTCCACTCCTGTAGAGGCCCCGTGATGCCCCGGCGGCGGGCTCGCCGGTCGTTTGGACCGGCAGGCGGACCAACCGGACGGGGCAATTGATCCTGCGGTAATCCCGCCGCAACCGGAGGTGAACCACCGCCTGTTACGGTCTGACTGCCCGCCAGGCACCAGCCGGCCTCGCCGACCGCCGTACCGACGGTGCGCAGACCGCCACCGGTCCGCCGACCCGCCAGGGCCCAGCCGCCGGGGCCGGCGACAACTCATCCCCGCGGCCGTCCGCGGCCGCCCATGCCCGCCCATGCCCCGCGTCGTCCCGCCGGATCACGCAGGGCCGGCCCGATTCCCCGTCGGCCGGTCGAGAAGGAGAACGAGGACCGTGAACAAGGTCGTCCTCACGGGTCGGCTGACCCGCGACCCGGAGATGCGGAGCCTGGCGAGCGGCAAGGCCGTCACCCAGTTCAGCATCGCCACCAACGAGTACATCGGCCAGGGCAAGGAGCGGGCCGAGTACCACAACATCGTCACCTGGGACCGCCTGGCCCAGACCTGCGGCGAGTTTCTCGGCAAGGGCCAGCAGGTTGCCGTCGAGGGCCGCCTCCAGACCCGCAGCTGGGACGACGACCGCGGCATCCGGCACTGGAAGACCGAGGTCGTCGCGAGCCACGTCGAGATGCTCTCGGGGCGGCGCAAGAAGGACTACGCCGACGCCTCGGCGGCGAATGCCCTCGCCGCACAGGCGACCGAATACGGCGAGCCGGGCGAGGACGCGGCGATCGCCGCCGCGGCCGAGCCGCTGACCGAATCGGCCGAGAACGCCGACGACGAGGCC
>DASTEU010000219.1:0-6219 GCA_035709325.1 Candidatus Limnocylindrales bacterium
GAAGACGATGTTCGGGCTCTTGCCGCCGAGCTCGAGCGAGATCTTCTTCACGTTGTTCGAGGCGAGCCGCATGATCTCCTGGCCGGTCGTCGTCTCCCCGGTGAACGCGACCTTGCCGATCCCCTCGTGTGCCGCGATCGACGCCCCGGCCGTGCCGCCGGGCCCGGTCACGACGTTGAGCACGCCGGGCGGGATCCCCGCCTCGAGGGCGAGCTCGGCGAGGCGGATCGCGGTGAGCGGCGAGTAGCTGGCGGGCTTGAGGATCGCGGTGTTCCCCGCGGCTAGCGCCGGAGCGACCTTCCACGAGGCCATGTAGATCGGGAAGTTCCAGGGCACGATGAGCCCGACGACGCCGATCGGCTCGCGCAGCGTCATGTCGATCCCCGGCTTCGAGACCGGGATCGTCTGGCCGAAGATCTTGTTCGCCGCGCCGGCGTAGTAGTCGAAGACGAGGCTCGCCCCGACGACCTCGCCGCGCGACGCGGTGATCGGCTTGCCGACGTTCGCCGTCTCGAGCTGGGCGAGCTCCTCGCTGCGCTGTTTGATGAGCGCGGCGAGCTTCGAGAGCGAGCGGCCGCGCTTGCCGGCGGCCCAGTTCGCCCAGCCCTTGCGTTCCTCGAAGGCCGTGCGCGCCGCATCGACGGCTCGGTCGACGTCTTCGCGCCCACCGAGCGGGGCGGTCGCGATGACCTGCCCGGTGGCGGGGTTGACGATCTCGAACGTCCGGCCCTCGGCGGCGTCGACCTGTTCGCCGCCGATCACCATCTTCACGGCGCCGGGCGCGACGTTCTGGGGGGCGGAAGTCCGCTCTTCGGTCGTCATCGGGGGTTCCTCGTTGATGGCCGCAGGGGCGAGGCTGTGTTGGCGGCGATGATACGCCGATGTGCCGCGCGGCCCCAGAGCGGCCCGGGTCAGCGACCGTACACGTCGCGGCGGAGACCGGTCACGATGCCGACGAGCTCGGGCCCGGAAATGCCCATCCGCTGGAGCGCGTGGCGAGCCAGCTCGAACGCGGCCTCGGCGTCCGGGTCGGCGACGCGGCCCGCGCCGTGGCGTCGCAACTCCGCGATCTCGCGGCGGCCGCGGGCCCGGGCGGCGATCGTCACCTTCGGGTTGAGCTTTCGAGCCCGGTCCGCGCAGAGCGTCGCCGTCATCGGATCCCCGATCGCGACGATCATGATCCGGGCCCGGTCGAGGCCCGCCCGCTGGAGGATGTACGGGTTCGCCGCATCACCGAAGATCGTGGCCGCGCCAAGCTTCTTCATTTCCTCGAGGCGCCGGCTGTCGCGGTCGACGACGACGCAGCGGAACCCGCGCATCCGGACGGCCCGGACGACGACGCGACCCACGTGCCCGCCGCCGAGCACGACGATTGTGGATCGGGCGTCGGCGCCCTCGGCGTCGAAGGCCTGCTCCGTCCGTGACGTCGGCGCGGCGCCCTCGGCGGGCGGCTGGAGCGGCGGCGGCTGGACGGCTCCCGTGCCGCCCATCGCTCGGTCGGTTCGGGCCTCGACCGCGAGCGCCAGCATCGTGGCGACGCGCCGGACCGTCGGCGTCAGCAGGATCGACACGACCGCCGTCCCGAGGATCAGGTTGTAGACGTCGCGGTCGATGAGCTCGAGGCCGAGCGACTCCTCGGCCAGGATGAAGCTGAACTCGCCGACCTGGGCCATCGATCCGCCGAGGAGGAGCGCCGAGCGAACCGGAAGGCGGAACAGCCGCCCGAGGAGGGCGATGATCGCGCCCTTGCCGACGACCGCGATGAACACGAGGACCGCGATGAGCAGGGCGTTGTCGAGGAGCGCGGCCGGGTCGACGAGCATCCCCACCGAGACGAAGAAGAGCACCGCGAACAGGTCGCGGAACGGGATCACCTCGGCCGCCGCCTGGGCCGACAGGTCCGATTCGGAGACGACGATCCCGCCGACGAACGCCCCCAGTGCCAGCGACAGGCCGAACACGGCCGACGACACGAAGGCGGTGAGCAGCGCCGTCGCGACGACCGTCAGCAGGAACAGCTCGTTCGAGCCGAGCCCCGAGACGATCCGGAAGAGCCACGGCAGGAGCCGGGTCCCGAACGCGTAGGCAAGCACGAGGAAGACGACGGCCTTGGCGATCGCCAGGGCGAACGGCACGATCACGTCGCCGCCCTCGGCCAGCGTCGGCAGCGCGACGATGAACATGATCGTCGCAACGTCCTGGACGATCGACCAGCCGACCGCGGCCCGGCCGTGGAGGCTGTCGAGCTCGCCCCGGTCGATGAGCGACTTGATCACGACGAGCGTCGAGGAGATCGACAGGCAGGCCCCGACGACGAAGGCCTCGCCGAACCCGAATCCCAGGCCGAGCGCCACGGCCGCCCCCGCGGCGAGGATCAGCGCGATCTGGAGGACGCCGCCGGGCAACGCGACCTGGCGGACGTCGCGCAGCTCGCGGATCGAGAACTCCACGCCGAGCGCGAACAGCAGGAGCACGATCCCGACGTCGGCGAGGACCGAGATCTGGTCGACGTCACCGACGAAGCCGGGCGTGAACGGCCCGATCGCGACGCCGGCGAGCAGGTAGCCGACGATCGCCGGCTGGCGCAGGCGGACGGCGATGGCGCCGCCGACGAGTGCGGCCCCGACGGCCGCTCCCAGGCCCAGGATGAACGCGAGCTGCTCCGTCAGGTGCAGCTCGAAGGCCGGGAGCTGGAAGTCGACCATGGCGGCCCATTATCCGGGCACGATGGTGAGGCGCGATGCCCGGCCGCGTCGAGCGCCCCGAGGCAGGGCCGACGTCAGGATCGGGTCGGGTGGGCCTCGGCGGCGGCCATCGCGGCGCCGACGATGCCGGCGTCGTTGCGCAGCTTCGCCGGGACGATCCGGGGTCGTGCCGTCAGGCGGGGGATGAACTTGTCGGGGTTCTTGCTGACGCCGCCGCCGAGGATGATGAGCTTCGGCGAGAAGAGCTTGTCGATCGCCTGGAGGTGCTCGTCGAGGTCCTCCGCCCAGGCCTTCCAGGAGAGGCCGCGCCGCGTCCGGGCGGCGGCGGCCGAGCGCCGCTCCGCGTCGCGCCCGCGGATCTCCATGTGGCCGAGCGCGGGATTCGGGACGAGGACCCCATCGTTGAACAGGCCCGAGCCCACCCCGGTGCCGAGGGTCAGCACGAAGACGACGCCCGCCTGGCCGGCGCCCGCCCCGAACCGCATCTCGGCGAGCCCGGCGGCGTCGGCGTCGTTGATGACGAGGACCGGCCGCTTCAGCGCGGCGCCGAGCGCCCGCCCGGCGTCGAAGTCGACCCATCCCGCATCGATGTTGGCCGCCGATTTCGTCACGCCGTCGATGACGACCGACGGCACGCCGACCCCGACGGGCGCGTCGCCCGGGACCTCGTCGGCGTCGCGGACGGCTCGGGCGACCGTTCGCACGATCGCCGGGACGATCTTGGCCGGCGAGGACGGTTCGGGGGTCACGACGCGCAGGCGCGGCGAGACGAGCTCGCCGCGGTCGACGTCGACGACGCCGACCTTGATGCCGCTGCCGCCGACGTCGACGCCGATCGCGAGGCGGCCGCGGGGCGCAGGGGGCTCGGCCGGGGCGGCCGTCGGGGTGCCGTCGGTCTCGCGGGGCGCCCCGGTCATCAGAAGTAGTTCACGGTGATCCCGCCGTCGACGACGAGCGATGCGCCGTTCGTCCAGCGGGACTCGTCCGACGCGAGGTAGATCGCCATGTTGACGATCTCCTCGGGTTTGCCGAATCGCCCGGTCGGGTTGCGGGCGAGCCGGATCCGCTTGGCCTCCTCGTCCTTGAGGAGCCAGTCCATGAGCAGCGGCGTCTCGACCGGGCCCGGGCAGATCGCGTTCGTCCGAATGCCCTTCGGGCCGAACTGCACGGCCAGGCTCCGGGTCAGGGCGAGGAGCGCGCCCTTCGAGGCGGTGTACGCGTCCTGCGGCACCGAGCAGCCGACGAGCGCCACGAACGACGCGATGTTGATGATCGAGCCCGAGCCCTGCTCGACCATCGGCGGGATCGCGTACTTGCAGCCGAGGAACACGCCCCGGACGTTCACGGCCATGACCCGGTCCCAGGTCGCGACGTCGGTGTCGATCACCGAGTGATCGGCCTCGGGCATGACCCCGGCGTTGTTGTAGAGGACGTCGACGCGGCCGTACGTCGCGACGGCATGGTCGACCATCGCCCGGGCCGAGGCCTCGTCGGCGACGTCGGTTCGGACGAACGAGGCCCTGCCGCCGGCGTCCTCGACGAGCCGGACGGTCTCCGCCCCTGCCGCCTCGTCGAACTCCGCGACGACGACCCGTGCGCCCTGGCCGGCGAACAGCTGGGCGGCCACCCGGCCCATGCCGCTGCCGGCCCCGGTGATGATCGCGACCTTGTCCTGAAGCCGCACGGCCTGACGCCTCCCGCTGCTGACCGGGGTCGATGGCGGCCGATCCCCGACCGCTCGCGCCCCCGTGGGCCCGACGCGCCGGAATGGTACCCCGGGGAGCGTCCCCCGCGGACGTCCCGCCGCTCAGGCGGTGGGGGTCGGACCGACCTCGGCGGCGAGCGTTCGGACCGCGTCGTCGAGCCCTTCGGGGAGCCGGATCCAGCGTCCCGGGCCACCGTCCGCGCCGCCGTCGTCGCCGGCCGGCAGCCGGCCGGGCGGATGTTTGCCACCGAACGCGACCACGATCCCGGGCAGGGCATCGCGCAGCGCGAGCGCGACCCGCCGAGCCTGGCCGCGGTCGGCGGCCGTGACCGATCCGATCACCGCGGCCCGCGCCCCGACCCGCTCGGCCGTGGCGACCCAGTCGTCGATCGGCAGGTCCGGCCCGAGGTAGAGGACCCGGAGACCGGCCCGACGGGCCGCGACCCCGAACGCGAGCGCACCCAGCTCGTGACGCGATCCGGGTGGCAGTCCCACGATCACGCCGCCCGGATCGAAGTTGGGCCGCCCGGCAGCCTGGTACGCCGCGGCGAGCCGGCGAAGGACGGCATGGCTCGCGAGGTGTTCCGCGGCGACGTCGATCCGCCCGTCGGCCCAGGCGTCGCCGAGTGCGACGACGGCCGGCATGAGGTAATCGTCGGCGATCCGCTCGAACGAACCGCGCGCGAACATCTCGTCGAGGATTGCCTCGACACCGTCCGAATCGAGCCTGCCGGCCGCTTCCACGAACGCGTCGTTCTCGGATGGCTCCACCGGCGCGCCGGCGACCGTCGGTCCCGGGTCCGGCTCGGCCGGTGCGGTGCCGGCCAGGATCGCCGCCGCCGCGGTGCTCGGGGCCCAGCCGGCGTCGACGAGGCGCCGCATCGCCTGCACCCGGGCGATCGCCTCGTCGTCGTAGACGCGGTAGCCCGAAGGCGTGCGGGCCGGGCTGACGATTCCGTAGCGCCGCTCCCATGCCCGGAGGACCGGCACGGTGAGGCCGGTCCGGGCGGCGGCCTGTTTGATGTTGTACATGGTCTGTGCAGCATACACCAATACAAGGGCTTGACAAGCAGCGGACACAGGCACTAAAGTCTGCACAGACCTTGAACAGACCGGCAGGAAGCCGGACGGCCTGGTCAACAGCAGAATCCCAAGGGAGCAAGCCCGTGCGTTATCTCAAGTCCCTCTTCCTCCTGCTCGTCATCGTCGGCGGCCTCAACTGGCTGCTCGTTGGCGTCGCGCAGGTCGACCTCGTGGCGGCCCTCACCGGCGCGGAGTTCGGTGAGACCAACCTGATCTCGAGTGCGATCTACATCCTCGTCGGCATCTCGGCCATCGGCCTCCTGCCGACCCTCGCCAGCTGGCTGGCGGCCCGCGACGAGGCCGTCGCCTGACCCCAGGCGTTTCTCGCAGTCGCGAGCTCACGCAACCGAAGCCGGCGCCGTTGCGTTCGCGGCCGCGCCGGCAACTCTCCCGAGGTCACCGATCCGATGACAAGCCACCGGCTCGTCGCCACCCAGTTCGTTCCCCGGCCGCTCGGCGAGGTGTTCGCCTTCTTCGCGACACCCGACAACCTCGCCCGGATCACGCCCCCCGCGATGCGCTTCGAGTTCGTCACGTCGGACCGCCGCATGCGGCAGGGTCTCGAAATCGACTACCGGCTCCGGCCCCTCCTTGGCATCCCCGTGAGCTGGCGGACCCGGATCGACACCTATGATCCGCCGACCGGGTTCAGCGACACCCAGCTCCGCGGCCCGTACCGCCGCTGGAACCACCGCCACGACTTCCGGGCGGTCGACGGCGGGACGC